>NZ_JBEXHZ010000004.1:0-116127 GCF_040608315.1 Streptomyces sp. NPDC005195 | reverse complement strand
GCGCCGACATGGACGCGCTGCCGGTCCAGGAGGAGACCGGGCTGCCGTACGCGTCCACGACACCCGGCGTGATGCACGCCTGCGGACACGATCTGCTCCGCGCCGACATGGACGCGCTGCCGGTCCAGGAGGAGACCGGGCTGCCGTACGCGTCCACGACACCCGGCGTGATGCACGCCTGCGGACACGATCTGCACGTCACCTGGCTGGCGGGCGCGGCGCAGGCGCTCGCCGCCGGGCGCGACACCTGGTCGGGCACGCTGCTGGTGCTCGGACAGCCCGCCGAGGAGACCGGCGAGGGCGCCGCGGCGATGATCGAGGACCACGTCTACGAACGGTTCCCGCCGCCGGACGTGCTGCTCGCCCAGCACGCCGCGCCCGGTCCGACGGGGCTCTACGCCCACCGGCCCGGTCTCATCATGTCCGCCTCGACCGACGTGGACATCGTCGTGCACGGGCGGGGCGGGCACGGCTCGCGCCCGGAGTCGACCGTCGACCCCGTCGTCACCGCCGCGTACCTGGTGACCCGGCTGCAGACCGTCGTCAGCCGGGAGATCGCGGCGCGCGAGCAGGCCGTCCTGACGGTGGGACGGATCGAGGCGGGCACCCGCCACAACATCATCCCCTCCGAGGCCCGGATCGCCCTCAACCTCAGGACCCAGTCGGACGACGTACGGGAACGCATGATCGCGGCGATCCGGCGCATCGCTGCGGGCGAGTGCCTGGCGGCCGGCTGCCCGCGCGAGCCCGACGTCACCGTCGGCAACAGCTTCCCCGTGACCGTCAACGACCCGGACACCGACGGGCGGATCGCCTCGGTGCACGGCGAGGTCTTCGGCACCGGGGCGATCCTCGACCCGGGTCCGGCGATGGGCAGCGAGGACTTCCCGACGCTCGCGGACGGACGGATCCCGTACTCCTACTGGTTCGTGACGAGCACCCCCGCGGAGGTCTGGGACGCGGCTCCCGGCGACGACCTCATGGAGAAGTTCGCGGCCGTGCCCAGCAACCACAGCCCCCACTTCGCGCCCGACCCGCGCACCCTCGCGCCGGGCGTACGGACGCTGGTGTCGGGGGCGCTCGCCTGCCTCATCGCCTCGGAAGGATCCGCCTGAGCGCCCGGTCCAGTCCGGCCGCCAGCTCCGCGTCACTCGGCGGATCCTCGCCGAAGAGCTTGCCCAGTTCGGTGGCGAAGGTCTGGGTGAAGGCCCCGTAGAACGGGGTGCGGGGACGCTGCACGGCGCGCCGGAGAGCGGGCAGCAGGATGGTGCGGGCGTACCGGGGACGGCCGTGGTCGTCGCGCGGCATACGGTCGGCGCTCTCCGCGGAGGGCGACGCCGGCGGGGACGCCGAGGGGGAGGCACCGGCGGTCCTGGCCGTACCGCAGGTGACCCCGTCGTCCTGGTAGGCGGACTCCCGGGTGGCCGCGAACCCCGCGTCGAGCAGACAGCGTTCGCTCTCCTCGCCCGTGAGGAAGCCGATCAGTTCCTCCGCCTTCGCGGCACGCTCCGGAGACTGTGTGGTCACCGCGAGGTTCTGGCCGCCCAGCACCGCCCGGCCCGGCAGCGGGGCCACGCCGACCTGCGTCTCGCCGAGCGACTGGTGCAGGGTGCGGTACGCGTACGGCCAGTGGCGCAGGAACGCCGTACGGCCGTCGGCGAAGTCGGTGAGCGACTCGGTCTCGCCGGAGCGGAACGCGTCACCGAGCGTGTACGCGGCCTGAGCACGGGCGCGCAGTTGCGCCACCCCCTCGGTCAGCTCCGGCACGGTCGCGGTGTAGCGGCCCCGGTCGTCGGTGAGGGCACCGCCGCCGGCGGACAGGAACGCCTCGACACCGTTGACCGTACGGCCCTCGTAGGGGCCGAGCTGTGTGGTCCAGCCCTTCTCGTACTCCCGGGGCCGCCGCGCGCCCGGTGCCTCGATGGTGTCGGTCAGCTCCCGCAGCCGCTGCCAGCTGACCCCCCGGCTCAGGTCGGTGTCCCGGATGTGGGCCCGCTCCAGGTAGTCGCGGCGGTAGTAGAGGAGCCCGACATCGCTGTTGAACGGGACGGCGTAGACCTTCCCCGCCCAACGGGCCGTGCTCGCCACCGACTTGATGACATCGCCGTCGACCAGGCCGTCCGGCAGCGGGCTTATCAGATGCGCGGCGGCGAACTCCGGCACCCAGGTCACGTCGAGGTTGACGACGTCGTACTCCGCGCCGCGCGACTGCAGCGCGCCGAGGAGCTGGCTGCGCTGTTCGTCGGCGGACCCGGGCAGTTCGACCAGCCGGGCGTGCACACCGGTGTGCTCCTTGTCCTGCCGGGCGTTCCACGCGTCTATCAACTGCTGCCGGATACCGCCCTTTCCGGTCACGTCCCGCCCGCTGGCCACGATGATGTCCCCCGGGCCTCCGGGGGAGAGGGGCACACCGGACGGCGCGGAACCGCCACCGGTGCAGGCGGCGGTCAGCAGGAGCGCCAGCACCGGCCCGCACCGGTACGCGCGCCGGGCCCCCGCGCCGCCGTACCCCCGTCCCCGCGTCACTCGTCCCCCGTTCCCGTGCGCGCGACCTCGTCGCGCAGGTCCGCCACGAGGTCGCCCCTGGTGTCCAGACAGCGGCCGCCGCTCGCCTCGGACATCCGCCGGTCGGGACTCCCCTTGGCGCAGCCGCCGCTGTCCAGGGCTGCCATGACCACCGGAACACCCTTGTCGTGGAGCGGCCCGAGCAGCTCGTCGAGGTGATCGTGCGCGGTCAGGCGGTTGTTGTCCTCGTCGTCCGTGAGGAAGACGATCAGCTCGGGGCGGTTGTCGTCCCGTCCCTTGCGGTCCATGGTGTCCAGCGCGGCCCTGAGCGCGCCGTACGGATCGGCCTCCGCGTCCTGGACGACGGCCCCGCGGTCGACGGCTCGCTCGGCGTCCTGCCGTGTGTGCGGGCCGAACGCCAGGATCTCGCCGTAGGAGCGGCTGCCCGGCGAGGCGACGGACCAGACCCCGTACTCGTCCCGGTCGCCGAGCCCGGCGAACGACTGCTTCAGGATGCCGGGAGCGCCACCCGGCCCCTGCCACAGGTCGGCCATCGAGCCGGAGCTGTCCAGCAGGAACAGCACCCGGCCCGGCCCGTTGGCGTTGCGGTACCGCTTCAGGGCCGTCTCCATGGCGCCTGCGCCCGCCGCCCCCGCGGACGGGCCGGGATCGGCGATCAGCCCGGAGTCCCGGACCCGCGACGAGAGCAGGGCATGCGCCCCGGACGGGGAGCGGAAGCCGTCCTTCCCGAAGACGGCGAGGCCTCCGCCCGGCTCCCTCCCGCCGCCTGTGCCGCTGCCACTGCCGTGCCCGTCCCCGCCGCCGGACCCGCCACCCCGGTCCGTGAGCCAGTCGTGGAACGACCGGACCGCGTCGTCCCGCGCCGCGCCGTCGGCGTCACCGCCCGTCCAGCGGACCCGCACGAAGAGCGGGGCGAGGGCCGGCACGTCGTCGGGGTACTCGGCCATCCGCAGCGTGCGCGTCGTCCGGTCGCAGCCGACGCCGCTCACCATCAGGAACTCCGGTACGAGGGCCGCCGTACCCCGGTCGGTGTCCGCGTTGTCCGGCAGCGTGCAGAGCAGGTCACCGGCGGTGGGAGAGACCGGCCCGGTCTGGTCCACGCTCTCCTCCGCCCGGCTCACGTCGGGCGTCCCGGTGCCGTACAGACCGACCGTCGCCAGCAGCGCGGCGTCCGTGTACGCCGGGTCCGGACGCCGCACCTCGGCGCTCGCGGCCCGCCGCGTCAGCTTCTGCCGCAGGCCCGTGAGCGAGTCGCCGGTACGGTCGGCGACCGAGGCCTCGGCGATCTCCTGCGGCACGGACAGCACCACCGGGGAATACGCGAAGGGGGCCGCGTCCGGCTCCAGCGACACATAGCTGCGCCGGAGCCCGGTGGAGCGCGCCCGTGCCGCCGTCGCCGCCGTGGCCGGGATCCAGATGTCGGGCTGGGGTCCGATGTCGCGCTGCGGGTCGGCCTCGTCGCCGACCGGCCGCTGCCAGGGGTCCGACTGGTCGCGCAGGCCCGCCACCACGGCCGCCGACCCGGCGCCGTACACCGTGATCCCGCTGCGCCGGCAGCCGTCGTCCGTGGTGTTCGCCGCCGACGTGAGGTAGGTGTCGGCCGCCTCGCGGACGGTGGACTCCAGGTCGGGATCGGTGAGCAGGCGCAGTTCCAGGGGCGGGGCGCAGGGTGACCCGCCGGACGCGCCGTGGCCGAAGACCAGGTAGCCCGTGAGACCGAGGACGGCGACGGCCAGGCCGACGGCGGCGGCGGTGCGGCGGGGCCGACGGCGCGGGGAGCGCCACGGTCCGCGCGGGCGAGCGGTCCGGCCGGGCCGCCGGGACTCGGCCGGGCCGGTGGACCGGGGCCGGGTGAGGGTGCGGGCCGGGTGGACGCGGGTCCTTGCGGCCCGGACGGCGCCGGCTGCCGCGGCGAGGAGGCCGCGGATCCGGAGCCGGAGGGGCACGTCCGGACCCGGGGGCACGGTGGGTCCGGCGGGCGCGGCCCCGACCGTCCGGCCCGCCCCGGCCCCGGTCTCCCCGCCGGATGCGGTGGCCCCCGGCCGGACCGCCAGCAGCACGTCCACCGCCGGGTTCTCCGTACGGCTCTGCGGTTCCCAGGGTTCCCCCCGCTCGGTGCGGTGGTGGGCGGACATGTACAGCCTGAGCGCTTCCGAGAGGGCCAGGAACCGGACCTCGTCGCCCTGTCCCTCGACGCCGTCCGTCAGCAGGTCCACCAGCCGGGCCGTGAACGGCGTGGGGGTGTCGCCGTCCCCCGCGTCGACGCGGTGGTTGGCCTGCACGCCCATGAGCACGGAGACGCGCCGTCTGATGTCGGGTCTCTCCACCGCCTCCCACACCCGGGCCGCGTTGCCCGCGTTGCAGCAGTCGAGGACGACGACGATCCGCTCCGCGTCGCTGTTGGCGAGGATCCTCAGCACGTTGGTGAACGGCGCGGCCCCCTCGAACCCGGCCGTCCCGCCCCGGACGACCTCCGCGTCACGCATCTGCAGCCACAGCTCGTCACCCGCGCTGGGCACGGCGCCGTGTCCGGCGAAGTAGAGCAGGAGCAGGCCCTCGGCGGCGTCGACGGCCGTGCGCAGCTCCTTGCGGAACTCCCCCAGCACCGGGGAGGCCGCCACGGTGATCCCGTCCGGCCCGAGGACTCCGCCCCGCTCCAGCGCGCCGGCGAGCAGCGAGAGGTTGTGCGCGACGGCGGGCAGCGGGCTCGGGACGCCGTGACGGTGCTCCGGCCGCGTGAACTCGTACGCGGACACCCCGACCAGCAGTGCCCGGTTCACTCGTCCGCGCGGGTCGAAGCGGTCCACCCGACTACCTCTCGTCGGGGTCCACGGAATCGACGCGGGCATCGGGCGGATCACCGTTCTCGACGGAGCCGCGGTTGTCCCGCCAGGCCCCCACGGCACTCTTCACCTGGGCGAGCAGTTCCTTGAAGAGAGTCTCGGCGCCCGCGCCGATCAGGACCAGCACGATGTCCGTGCCGACGCCCATGGGCGTGCCCCGCGCGTCGGTCCCGGCGCGCTCCTCGATCCTGAGGTCGCCCCGCCCGACCAGCTCCTCCAGAGGCTTCTCGCGCTCCAGCCACTTCTTCAGTGCGCCGACGTCGCTCTCGCTCGCCGTCCCGTCCAGACGCACACGGACGGCACGGGTCGCCACACCCTCCCCCTCAGCAGTCATGACTCACCATCATGGCACCGGAGCACGCGTCCGGGGAGGCTCTCGACCGGGGCAGCGCGGCACGGACATCACGCACGCGGCGCCCCTGTGCTCCCCGTTGTCGGCGACATGACCTAGTCTTCGCTCACTCGTCACACACGGCTCACAGGTCACACACATGACCGGGACGCGATCCGTACGGATGACACCCACAGCTTCGTTCGTTCCGGGGGGTTCGAATCAGCGTGCGTATGCGCACTCTTCCCGCCGCCACTGCGCTGGCGGTCCTCTTCAGCTCGGCCGCCCTGGCCCTGGGCGGCACCGGCGTCGCGGCGGCCGACTCCAGCGGGCCACTCGACGTCAAGGACCCGTACGACACGGTCGTGGACTCCGTCCACCAGCGGCTGTTCATCAGCGACCCCGGCTCCCACCAGATCGTGGTCACCGACTACGCGGGCCGGATCGTCGGCAGGCTCACCGGTCTGCCCCAGGTCTCCGACCTCGAACTCGTCCCGGACTCGGGCACCTTGTACGCGGCCGTCGAGGGCGCCGACGAGATCGTGGCCTTCGACACGGCGCAGCTCACGCGGACCGCCGCGTATCCGACCGGGACGCATACCGAGCCCTCCTCGCTCGCGCTCGCGGGCGGCAGGCTGTGGTTCGCCTACGGCGACCAGTGGGAGTCGGGGCTCGGCGCCGTCGACCTGACCGCCGGGACACCCACGGTCACGCTCGATCTCGGCGCGGACCACGACTACGCCAGTCCGCCCCTGCTCTACGCCGACCCGGACAACCCGGGGACGCTGGTCGCCCTCGACGCGGGCATCAGCTCCGGTCCGGTCCTCGTCTACGACGTCTCCTCCGGTACGCCGGTGATCCGCGTCTCCGCCGACAAGGGCGGCTTCCCGAAGGACGCGGCCCTCACCCCGGACGGCCAGAACCTCGTCGTGGCAGGACCCGGGAACAAGGCGCTCACCGAGTACCGGCTGTCCGACCTGGAGCAGGTGCGCACCTACCCGGTGCCCGACACCCCGCAGGGCGTCAGCATCGCCCCGGACGGCACGGTCGCGGCGACCACCTGGGACTTCGACGACACCGGCGACACGTATGTCTTCACGGGCGGCCCGGACCAGCCCGCGAGCGTGCGCAACCTGCAGCCGGGCACGGTGTGGAACCGGCACGGCGCGGTCTGGTCGCCGGCCGGCGACAGCTGTTCGTGCTGACGGAGATCGCCTACTCGACCACGTTCCACGTCGTCGACGAGCCGCGGAAGTACGCCGGCACCCTGACGGTCGACGCGCCCGCGACCGCCTCGCGCGCCAAGTCCCTCACCGTCGACGGCAGGCTCACCGCCGGCCTGGCGCTGCCCGCCGGGACCCCGCTGACCGTCACGCGCACCGACATGGAGACGCCGAACGGCAAGTCGCTCGGCACCAAGACCCTCGGCTCCGGCGGCAGGTTCTCCTTCAAGGACACCCCGCCCGCCGGCGGCAAGGTGAAGTACACGGTCAAGTACGCCGGCGACGCCACCCACACCCCGGCGGCCGCCACGGACACCGTGGACGTCTCCCGCAGCGCCCCCTCCCTGACCCTCGACAACAACCGCAAGGTGTACGCCTACGGCACCGACGTGAAGTTCACGGCGCACCTGGGCTCCATCTACAAGAACCGCACGGTCGAGATCTGGGCGGACCCCTTCGGTTCCGACAAGCCCGACAAGCTGGTGAAGACGGGCAGGGTGAACTCGTCGGGCCACCTGTCGGTGACGCTCGACCTGACGCGCGACGCCAAGGTCACGGCGAAGTTCGCGGGAGACGCGCACTACGCGCCGAAGTCCGTGAGCAGCACCGTCGGCGCCCAGGTGAAGGTGTCCACGGCGATCAGCGGCCAGTACCGGACGAAGGCGGTGTACGGCCACACGTACGCCTATTTCCACAAGTCCAAGGACCCGCTGTTCACCACGACGATGACGGCGTACCCGAACCGTCGCCAGCGGCTGGAGATGGAGGTGTACTACCAGGGCACCTGGTACGACGCCGGCACCGACTACTTCAAGCTCGGCTCCACGGGCGTCTCCGAGGTGCGCCTCGGCGGCACCCACGAGACGGGCTACCGCATGCGGGTGCGCTCCTCGTACTACGACAACACGTCGGGCGACACCGTGAACTCGACGACGCACGGCGCCTGGAAGTACTTCCTCTTCACCAGTTGACGTACCCGGCGTGATCCGGCGGCCCGCTTCCCCCGCGAGGGGAGGCGGGCCGTCACACCTGGGCCTCCAGCCGGCTGAGCCGGCCCTGCACATGGTCCAGCGCACCCTGCCGGCGCCCCGGTACGCGCAGCCGCAACCCGGCCAGCGCGAGCCCCAGTTCACGGGCGCGCGGCGGGTCGTCGACCCGGCCCCACTGATGATGGGCCCGGTCCACGGCCGACTCGACGGACGGAGCGTCGCCGGGCTGTCCCGCGTCCAGGCGCGCGGTCGCCACCGACAGCCAGACCCGGCAGCTGCCGGCCGCGTCACCCGCGAGCATCGCCAGGTCCGCACGGACCTCCGCCCAGTGCAGGGCCTGCTCGGACGCGGTGCCCCAGGTGCGGACCGCCTCCTGTTCCCGGCGCGCGGCCAGCGCCGCGGCCTCTTCGTGCCGGCCCGCCTGCGCGGCGGCGGTGATCGCGGCGTGCGGGTCCGGCGCCGCGGGCACCCGCGCGTCCACCGCCAGCACGATCCCCGGCCGCCCGCCCTCACCGTCGGCGCGGGCCAGTGCCCGCTCGTGCAGGAGCGGCAGTTCGGGCCGGTGACCGCTGCGCAGGATGGTGGCGACGGCCTTCATGTACGCCGGGGACGCCACCGTGCGCCGGGGCGGCGGCGGGGCCACCCGCCCGTACAGGCCGACGCCCTTCCCCACCGGCAGGGTGTTCGTGGCGAGGTACTCCCAGCTCTCCGCGTCGGCGTGCAGGTCGGCCAGCAGCGCGGTGTTGCCCGGCGGGCGCAGCCGGAGTTCCTCGGCGATCCAGTGCCAGGGGAAGGCCGTGTAGCGGACGGTCGCCGGGGTGGTGCGGGCGAGCGCGAGATGGGGGAGGCGCTGACGGCGGTCCAGTTGGAGCTGACCGGTCACGAACACCGTCAGCGGACCGGGTGCCGTCGCCGCGGCACGCAGCCGGGTCAGGACGGCCTGCGGGTCCAGCGGGTCGGCCAGTTCGACCACGTTCGCCGTGTCCGTGCCGGACAGCACCGCGGGGGAGACGGCCGCGAGTACGGGGAGTACGGACGCCGCGTCCACCAGACATCCCTTGCCCATCGGCGAGGCCGCGAGGAGCAGCACGGTTCCGGGCATGGTTGCCTCCCCATCGATCACGTACGCCAGCACCGTAACCGCTGCGCCTGCAAAGGGGGCACGACAGACGTGCAAACGCCCCCTATGGCTGGCTTGTGCCGTCCGCCGTGCTGCCGCCGCCCGTCCGCCGCCGTACCGCGAAGATCGTCGTGTCGTCGGAGAGGCGTCCCCCGCAGTGCCGCAGCGTGCCGTCACGGACGAATTCGACGAGGCGTTGCGGATCGGCGGTGCCCGGGTCCGCGGAGAGGGCGCCGGCCACCCGTTCGCGGAGCGGGAAGAACACGCCGTCGGCGTCACGGGCCTCGGTGACGCCGTCCGTCACCAGGAGCAGGGTCTCGCCGGGTGCCAGCACGGCCGTCAGGACAGGGGGCCGGTCGGTGGTCAGGGCGGCGAGGCCCAGCGGCAGGCCGTGGCCCGGCGGCAGGCCGCGTACGCCGTCGGGGGTGACCACCAGCGGTGGTTCGTGGCCGAAGTTGACGAACTCCACGGTGTCGCGGTCGTCCTGGGGGAAGCCGACGAGGATGCCGGTGGCGAAGCGGTCCTGGTCGTCGCGGCCGAGCGCCGCCCGGTAGCGCACATGCCGGAGCATGCGCACCTCCAGCCGGTCGGCGACCGTGTCGAGGGTGGGCTCGTAGAACCCCGCCTCCCGGAACGTGCCGAGCAGCGCGGCCGCCGCCTCCACCGCCCCGAGCCCCTTGCCCTGGACGTCGCCGAGCAGCAGCCGGGTGCCCCGGGGGCCCGGCTGGATGTCGTAGAAGTCACCGCCGACCCGGGCCTCACTGTCCGCGGCGAGGTACACGGCCGCGTGGTCGAGGCCGCCCCAGCCCGCCGGCATCGGTCGCAGCACGGTGCGCCGGGTCGTCTCGGCGACATCCTGCATGTGCAGCATGCGCCGCTCGCCGCGGACCCGGACCACGCAGGCCAGGATGGCGAGGAGGCTGCCGACGGCTACGAGGATGAAGTCGGGCAGTCCCGTCCGGTACTGGTGCGGCCAGGACCTGTCCACCGCGAAGTAGGTGAGGATCGAGAGGCACGCGAGGACCGCCGTGCCCCACACTCCGCAGATCGCCGCCGCGATGCCCGGCACGAGCACGATCCAGGAGATCATCCGGAACGCGCCCGAGGTGTTCCAGTCGGCCGCCGCGATCGCGCCGAGCAGCAGCGCGGGCGGCAGCCACGCGACGCTGCGGCCGCGCAGTCTCAGGAGCTTCTGCCGCTGGACCGGATCGTCCCGTCCGGCCGGGGACGCCAGCGGGCCGAGCGGGGACAACCAGTCGCCCACCTCGCCGTACCGCCTGTCCTTCTCGGCGCGACCGATGTCAGTACGCCACGGACATCCGGGCACGCGGGTGCGTGGGCTTCTCCAGCTCGTCGACGAAGGCGACCGCGTAGTCCTCGGCGCTGATCCGGCTGTTGCCCTGGTCGTCGGTGAGCATCCGGTCGCCGCCGGTCCTGAACCGGCCGGTGCGCGGGCCGGGGGCGATCTCCGCGGCGGGCGAGACGTACGTCCAGTCGAGGTCGTCGACGGTGCGGTAGTAGGTGAGGGCGTCCCGGTGGGCGAACGCCTCCGCCAGCACGGTCTCGGGGAAGCCCGGCTGGTCGCAGAGCTCCTGTCCGGGCGCGACCTCCAGACTGCCCGCGCCGCCGACGACCACGAGCCGTGCCACGCCCGCCGCACGCGTACCGTCCACGAGCGCGTGGTTGAGGGCGAGGAAGGGGCCCGTGAGATCCGTACTGTCCCTCGGCGGTACGCACGCCGAGGCGACCGCGTCGGCGCCCGCCGTCAGTTCGCTCACCTTCGCCGCGTCGGCGGCGTCCGCGGCGGTGGCGGTGACCCCGGGGACCGGGGACCGCCCGGACCTGCTGACCGCCAGGACACGGTGGCCGCGCTCCAACGCCTCCGTGGCGATACGGCTGCCGACCATGCCGGTGGCGCCGAAGAGTACGAGCTTCATGGAAGTCAGCGAAACACGGGGCCGAGGCCCCCGCATCCCGACTTGCCAGGCGTCCGGGCGAGGTGTGCCCTGGAAGGCAGGGGCGAGGAGAGAGGAGTGCTCCCATGGCTCACGCGGCACCTGCCTCATCGGCGTCAGGGACACGGCACACATCACGGACGCCACGGCCCTCGGACGTCTTCGACGCGCGCACCCACGCCGTCGCCCAGCGGGCGGTACCCGTGCTCGGCGGGCTCGTCTACGGATTCTGGGCCGCGGCCATCAACCGCGACGGCGGACCCATCACGGGCTGGAACGTCCTGTTCGGGTTCGTGAGCGCGATCGTGTTCGCCGCGGTCTGCACCGGCGTCCTCATGGTGGCGCCCCTGCTGAGACGCGAACTGCACGCGGTGCTGTGGGCCGTGTTCGCCGGCCTCGCCTTCGGCTTCATCTACAGCCAGGCCGATCACAGCGTGTGGCGGTCCACGATGATGTCGCTGGCCGTCGCGTTCGGCGTGTTCGCGGTGAACTTCTACCGCTACTACACCCACGAGGACGGAGCGGGTCATCGCGCGGGCTGACGTCCCGCCCGCTTCGTATGTGGTGCACGAGACCCCGGCGGCCGCCGGGGTCTCGTGCACCTCCCTCACTCACCTACCTCCTGGAACGCCGGTCCCAGGAGTCACGGGGCGTGCCGCCCACGCCTGGCTCTTCCGGATTCCAGGAAACACCCGTTCGGGTGAGCCCTCCACCGGAGCGGGCGGAGCCCGTGTGCCGCCCGGCCTTCCCGGGGGTGCCGTCCGGGTCCCCGTCCGGGTCCCCGTTCGGCTTGTCGCATGCCCCCATATGCAGTCACACCGCTCGCGCCCTGCTCCGCCGGGGCTTTGCCTGAAGGGGTGTCCCCTCGTGCCCGGAGCGTCCTGTCGGCCGTTCTGATCGTCCTCGCCTGTCTGCTCGCGCCGCTCGGCGCGCTGTCCGGCTGGGCGATGTACGGCATCGGCGACAGCGGGCGGTACGAGGCCACGGTGGCGCCCCTCGCCTCCGACTCGGACGTGCGGGAGGCGATCGTCTCGGCCGTCACGGACGGGATCCTGCGCGAGGTCCACGTGGGCGCACCGCTCCAGAAGCCGGTGAACCACTTCGTACGGGACGCGGTGCGTTCGTTCACCCAGACCCCGGCGTTCCGCACGGCGTGGCAGGCGGTGAACCGGGCCGCGCACGACGCCGTGATGCGCGCGCTGCACAGCGACCGCGAGGAGGCCGTGACCATCGACCTCGCGCCGGTCGCCGAGCGGGTCAAGAGCCAACTCACGGTCGAACACATGCCGTTGGCGAACCGGATCCCCGTCGAGCACACCGAGATCACGGTGTTGCCGTCCGAGGACCTGAACCAGCTCCGGAAGGGGTTCCACGTGCTTGAATTCGCCGGCTTCTGGCTGCCGGCCGCGGCAGCCGTCCTCGCCGTGACGGGCATCCTGGTCGCCGTGTGCCGCAGACGAGCGGTGCTGGCCACCGGACTCGGCACGGCGCTGGGCGCCGCGCTGCTCGCTGTCGCGATCGCCGTCGGCCGCCGGCTCACGCTCGCCGACCTGCCGGCCGACGTGTCCCCCAGCGCGGCGGGCGCGGTCTACGACGCCCTCACCGGCACCCTCCGGCTCGTCTCCTGGCTGCTGCTCGCCCTCGGTGTCACGGTGGCGTCGACCGCGCTGCTCACCGCCGCGTTGGGGCGCCGCCGGCGAGCGTCCGCGGCGCCCGCGCAGGCCTCGGCGGACCAGCCGACGCAAGTCCGGGCCTGACAGGCGCTGCCTGAGGGAGGATTCGGGCATCCCACACGGACGAGTGGAGGGCCGGGCGTGGACACTGCGGCAGCGGAGCGGACGGACGAGCGGCGGCCACGGCGGCCACGGCGACCGGCCGGACGGAGGGCCGGGCCCTGGATGTCCGGCGCACTGCTCACCGGCCTGAGCGTCGTCGTGGGCTGCCGCGCCGCCGACACCGACGGGATCACCCCCGTGCCCCAGCTGCTCGCCTTCCTGCCGTGGCTGCTCGCCCCCCTCGGTCTCGCCCTGCTGCTCGCCCTGTTCGCGCGCTGGCGGACCGGGATGGTGTGGGGCGTGGTGGTGCTGGGGGCGATCGCCTGGTTCACCGAGCCGTACGGGAGGACCCGCGAGCCCGTCGGCAGTCCCGTCGCCGAGCTGCGGGTGCTGGCCTCCAACGTGCAGTTCGGAAGGGGAACCCCCTCACTCATCGCCGCCGTCCGGCGCGAGCGGCCCGCCGTCGTGTTCGTCGAGGAGTGCGAGTACGCCTGCTCCCGGGCACTGCACAACGCCTTCCAGCGGGCCGACGGCCCCTATCCGTACCGGGAGTCCGTCGAGGGCGCCGGCTCCGACGGGTCGGTCATCCTGAGCCGCTTCCCGCTCACGAAGGCCGCCGGCATCCGCGCCACGATGGGGATGCCGGGGGCCGTGGCCGACGTCGACGGCCACCCCGTACGGCTCCAGCTCGCGCATCCCAAGCCCCCGCTGCCGGGACAGGTCGGCCTCTGGCGCCACGAACTCGGCGAGCTGCGCGCCTACGCGTCCGCCGACAAGGCCACCCCCACCCTGATCGCCGGGGACTTCAACGCCTCCCAGGACCACGCCGCCTTCCGCCACCTCCTCGACACCGGCCTGCGCGACGCCTCCCGCCTCGCCGGCTCCCCGCGCACCCCCAGCTGGCCGGCCCGCACCACCCCCGCCCTCGGTGCCCAGATCGACCACGTCCTGGTCTCCGAGGAGTTCTCCGCGACCGGCGCCGCCTTCCTCCCCGTCGCCGGCAGCGACCACCGCGCCCTGCTCGTCGATCTCACCCTCCACCAGCCCGGATGAGTCCGGGGACGACTCCGCCCGGCTCCGTGAAACGGTCATAATGGGCCCATGCCCCGCCAGTTGCCCAGTGTGCTCACCCCTCCCGACTGGCTGGTCAGGAACCTCCGCCCGCAGAACGCCCCCGTCTCCCGCGCCGCCGTCGTCCGCGCCGCGGTCGCGATGTCCCTGCCGCTGGTGGCCGGCCTCGCCGTGGGCCGGCCCGCGTACGGGGCACTCGCCTCCATGGGCGCCCTGTCCGGCGTCATCGGCGACACCGCCGACGCGTACCGCATGCGCATCCTCACCATCGCCGTCCCCCAGCTCTTCGGTGCGGTCGGCGTCACGATCGGCGCGCTCGCCTTCGGCCACGGCTGGATCACCGTCACCGCCGTCACCGCCGTCGCGCTCGTCTCCGGGATGTTCTCGACGATCGGCTCCGTCGCCTCCGTGTCCGGACTGCTGCTCCTCCTCAACTGTGTGATCGGTGCCGGGCTGCCGTTGCCGGGCCCGTGGTGGCTGGCGCCCGTCCTGATGTCCGGCGGCGGCCTGCTGGTCCTCGCGCTCGCGCTGCTCGCGTGGCCGCTGCGCTCGGGCGTGCCCGAACGGATCGCCGTCGCGGACACGTACCGGGCCGTGGCGGACCTGCTCGCCGCGAGTGGCACCGACGCGTACGACGACCGCCGCCACACCGTCACCCAGTCCCTCAACCAGTCCTACGATCTCGTCCTCGCCCGGCGCGCCCGCCACCACGGCCGCAATCCGGAGCTCGCCCGGCTGCTGGCCCAGCTGAACGCCGTCACCCCCGTCGTGGAGAGCGCTCCGGCCGCCCACCAGTACGGCCGACAGCACGCCGAGCCGCTGCCCGCCGAGGTGCCCGCCGCCGTGCGCCGGCTCGCGGACGCCGTCGAGTCGGGCCGTACCGGCCCGGCAGACCTCAAGCTGCCCGTGCCCGCCAACGAGACCGCGCGCGCCGTCGACCACGCGCTGACCCACGCGGCCGGCGTCGTCACCGACCGCACCCCCGACGCGCGCGCCGCCGACGACCCCGTCGGCAGACCCGCCCGCCTCGGCGTCCGCGCGGCGCGCTCGGCCCGCGACGTCCTCCTGTCCTCCGGGTCCTGGCGTTACGGACTGCGGCTGGCCGTCTGCATCGGCCTCGCGCAGGCCCTGGTCTCGCTCGTGCCGGTGGCCCGCTCGTACTGGGTCGCCCTCACCATCACCTTCGTGATGAAGCCCGACTTCGGGTCGGTCTTCTCACGGGCGCTGATGCGCGCGCTCGGCACGGTGGCGGGGCTCGTCGTCGCGGCCGTCGTCCTCGCCGCGGTGCCGCTCGGCTGGTGGGACGTGGCGGCCATGGTCGTCCTCGCCCCGCTCATCCCGGTCCTCGGCGCACGCGGCTACGGCCATCAGACCGCCGCCGTCACCCCGGTGATCCTGCTCCTGTCCGACGTCCTCAACCACCAGGGCACCGCCCTGCTCGTCCCGCGGCTCGTGGACTCCCTCATGGGATGCGCGATCGCGCTCGTCGCCGGCTATCTGCTCTGGCCGGAGAGCTGGCACACCCGTGTCGGCGACCGGCTCGCCGACACGGTCGCGGACACCGCCCGCTATGTGGAGTACGCCTCCGCGCAGGACGCCGACGCCGCCGAACGCGCCCGTATGCGGCGCCGCCTCCACCGCGACCTGTCCGGCATCCGCACCGAGTTCCAGCGGGCCCTGAGCGAACCCCCGCCCAACGGCCGGCGCGCCGCCGCCTGGCTGCCGCTCGTCGTCGCCGTCGAGCGGATCGTCGACGCGACCACCGCGGCCGGGGTACGGATCCGGCACGGGGCCCCGCGTCCGTCGGCCGCCGAGTTCGCGCAGGTGGCCCTGCAACTGCGGGAACTGTCCGAGGGGCTGCGCGAGACGGACGTGCTCGTCGCCGTCCGTACGGATCTCGCCGGGCCGGCCGGCAGTGTGCTCGAACCCCTCCGGCAGGAAGTCGCCGCGGCCCGCGCGATCGCGTCACCTCGCTGAACGACCGGGGAACGGACCGGACCGGACGGGGGCCTCAGCCCTCAGCCTCGGCACCGGCACCGGCCCGGAAAAGCGGCGGTGCGGGCCGCCCGTGCAGGGGGCGGCCCGCACCCGTGGGGGGTGGGGCTGGTAAGGGGTCCGGCTAGCGGGCGTTCGCCTTGCTCAGGGCCTTGTCCAGCGCCTGTGCGAAGCCATTGGCCCACAGCTGGTTGACACGCGACCGCTCGGTCGTGTTGGGGTTCGCGTTGGTGCAGGAGGGACCGGGGCCGCCGCCCGACATCAGCTCGCTGCACGGACCGGAGTAGTGGTCGGGCAGACCGAGGACGTGACCGGTCTCGTGCGCGGTGATGCGGATCGGGTTGTACTGCTCGCTCTGCGCGTAGTCCAGGAAGACGTACCCGCTGCCGTGGCCGTCCGTCGAGGCGTACGAGCCGCGCGAGTCGTTGCCCTCGCGGTAGGTGAAGTCGGCGCTCGACGCCGAGCCCGACTGGAGCTTCACGTTCGCCACCGCGCCGTTCCATATCGCGGTGCTGCGCGCTATCTCGGTACTGAAGGAGGGCGCGCGGGAGGCGTTGTAGATCACGGTGACGGCCGCCGCGCTGTTCGGGTTCGCGGCGCGCTTCTCGGCGACGGACTTGATGACCGCCGCGAAGAACGCCTGGTTGACCTTGCTCTCCTCGGCGGAACCCGCGTAACCGGAGTAACCGGGGAGGGCGGAGTGTCCGGCGTGGACGGCGTCCCGCGCGGGGACGGGAGCCGCCACGGCGGGGACCGTGCCGAACCCGGCGGCCGCGAGGCCCAGACCGAGCGCGGCCGCGAGCACGGCCTTGGACTTGGGCAGGGGAACTCTCATCGATGACTCCTCGTGTGGGGGGTGAAGTCGTCACCGTGAGTTTCGGTGCCTGTGCGGCGGCTGTGATGATGGCAAGTGGCGATAGGCCAGGGCTATCGGCCCGTGGGGTCCGCCCAACTCGCCCGTTCCTCATGGGGTTTGTGCGTCTGGTGCAACCTCTGCTTCCGACTTAGGCTCCGCAGGCATGGAGCTTGAGGTCAGGCACCTCCGCGCGCTGTGCGCCGTCGCCGACACCGGCAGCCTGCACCGCGCCGCGCGCCTGCTCGGCGTCGCCCAGCCCTCGTTGAGCACCCAGCTGCGCAGGATCGAACAGGAGCTGGGCGGCGAGCTGTTCATCCGCGAACGGACCGGCTGCCGCCCCACTCCGCTCGGCCGGATCGTGCTCGGGCGGGCCCGCCCGCTGGTGGCCGAAATGCGGTCCCTCGTCGCCGAGGCGCGGGCCGCCGCCGCCGACGGACTCCAACTGCGTATCGGCTCCACCGCGAGCCGCGCCCTCGCCGGGTGGCTGCGCCGGCTGCGCGAACACCGCCAGGAACCGCTCCTCCAGATGGACGTGTCCGCGAACGCCCTGCTCAACCTGGTCGCCGAGGGACGGCTCGACGTCGCCTTCGTACACGAGGTGGAGGGCTGCCCCCTGCGCATCCCGGACGGACTGCGGCTGCGCGTCCTGGTCGAGCGCGAGCCCCAGTTCGTCTCCCTGCCCAACGATCACCCGGCCGCCGTGCGTCCCGTGGTCCACCTCTCCGAGCTGGCCCAGGACCGCTGGATGGTGGATCCCACGGTCGACGGCGAGTGGGACGCCGTACACCGGATGCTGCGCTCCGCCGGGCTCAACCCCCGTGTCCTGCACGGCGACTACCACACGGCGGCCTCCCTGGTCGCCACCGGCGAGGTCGTCACGGTCTGCCAGCCCACCCGCCAGTCCGGCCCCGAGACGGCGGTGCGCCCCCTGCACGGCGACCCGCTCGGCGTACGACTGCTGCTCGCGGCCCGTACGGAGGCGGAGCTCGACGGCGTCTATCCGGAACTGGCGGAAGCCTACGAGGAGACGGCACGGCAGGCACCCGCGTACCGGGAGTGGCTGGAACACGGCGGTTCGGGAACGCCGGTCCCCGCCCTCCCGTGAAGGTCGGCCGGTCTGCGCCCGGCTTCCTGTGTGAGGATGTGGGCCACGGCAGCAGTCTGCGCACTTTACTCTTCTCATACGAATCCATGACCTGGACTTGGTGCGGGGGAGAGGTGGGCGCGGGGGTGCGGTGGCCCGATGAACGTGCGGTGAACCCGTGGGATCCGTAGGGGTCTTGATAACGCTCTTGACACCGCTACCTGTCGGTACCCGACCCTGCCCAAGATCGCCGACAGCGGCCGCTAACCTTACGTGTCCGTCCTGGCCAGGGATTGACGGGCTTCAACTCATGCGAAGGGTTGCGCACATGGGCATTCTCACTCTCCTGCGGAACGCGTTCGGCCGCTCACGCCAGGGGCGTGACGCCGACGCGGAGACCTCGCGGGAAGCTTCGGCTCCCTCGGTTTCGGCCCCGGCGGCCGAACACGTTCCTTCGCAGGAGGCCGGACCGGTCTCCGCGCCGATCCCCTCCCAGGCGGCCGAACGGGCCCCCGCGGAGACCGAACCGAAGATCCCCTCGCCTTCGTCCGAACCGACGCCGGGGCCGACGTCGTCGGTGGTCGACGAGCTGGTGTCGGCGGCGTTCGACAACGTCACGGTCCCCAAGCCGACGGAGTCGACGGAGTCGGCCAAGCCGACCGGGGCGACCGGGGCGACGAAGTCGTCCGAGCCGGAAACGGCGACGACCTCGTCCCCGGAGACGGTGACCGAGGCCGCGCCGACGGCCGAGGTCGAGCCGGAGGCCGAGGCGGAGGCCGAGGCTCAGGTCGAGGCGGAGGCCGTGGTCGTCGCCGAGCCCGAGGCGGACGCTGAGGTCGACGCCGTGGTCGTGACCGAGGCCGACGCCGTGGTCGTGACCGAGGCCGAGCCGGCGCCCGAGACCGGGCCCAAGGCCGAGGTCGAGGCCGCACCCGTGGCCGAAGCCGAGGTCGAGCCTGCGGCTGAACCCTCGGTCGAGCCCGTTGCCGAGACCGAACCCTCGGTGGAGGCCGAGCCGGAGGCCGAGGCCGCCGCCGAGCCCGTCGCCGAGGTCACCCCCGAGCCGGAGCCCGAGGTCGAGACCACGCCCGCGACCGAGGTCGCGCCCGCGGTCGACGCCGAAGCCGCGGTCGTGGCCGAAGCCGAGGCCGTGGTGGAGGCGGTCGCGCCCGAGGCCGAACCGGTTGCGGAGGCCCCCGAGGTCTCCGAGCCGGAGGCCGAGGAGCCCGCCGCCGCGCACGCTCCGGAGGCGGAACCGGTCGCGCAGAACGCACCGGAGCCGACGCCGGTTCCCGAAGCCGTCGCCGCGCAGGCCGCCGAGCCCGCGGCCGCCGAGGACGCAGCCGAGGCCGGGGCCACGCCCGGGGCCGGAAACGACACTCACGTCGACACCGACCCCGACACCGACACCGACGCCACGACTCCCGCCGTCCCCCTCACCCACGTCCAGTCGACCGCCGCGACCCTCACCACCGCGTACCGGGAAGCCGCCACCACCCTCGAGAAGCAGAACCTCACCGGCGCCCGCGCCAAGGTCTACCTCGTCCTGGACCGCTCCGCGTCGATGCGCGCGTACTACAAGGACGGCTCGGCCCAGGCCCTCGGTGAGCAGGCCCTCGCCCTCGCCGCGCACCTCGACCCCGAGGCCACGGTCCCGGTCGTCTTCTTCTCCACCGAGCTCGACGGCACCGGCGAGCTCACCCTCGCCGACCACGAGAACAAGGTCGACGAGCTCCACGGCACCCTCGGCCGCATGGGTCGTACCAGCTACCACGTCGCCGTACAGGAAGTCCTCGCCCAGCACGAGAAGTCGCAGAACCCCGCGGCCCCCGCGCTGGTGATCTTCCAGACGGACGGTGCCCCGGACGCCAAGACCCCGGCCACCCAGGCGCTCACCGACGCGGCGCGGTCCCACCCCGCCGTCTTCTTCTCCTTCGTCGCCTTCGGCGAGCAGGAGAACAAGGCGTTCGACTACCTGCGCAAGCTGAAGACCGCCAACGCGTCCTTCTTCCACGCGGGTCCCACCCCCCGCGAACTGACGGACGCCGAGGTCTACGAGGGGGTCCTCGCGAACTGGCGCCCGTAGGCGGCGCCGGCCCCGGCCGGAACCCCAGCGCGGACCACCGGAGGCCGCCCGCTTCCCATCCCGTAAAACGGGAGGCGGGCGGCCTACCCATGTCGGCTACGATTTCAAGGTTCGTAAGACGACCGGCGACCCGATCCGAATCGCCGGCCGTCACCCCACGTAGCGACTTGGGAGCAGCCCGCGATGGCTCGACACCTCATCACCAGCGCCCTTCCGTACATCAACGGGATCAAGCACCTGGGCAACATGGTGGGGTCCATGCTCCCGGCGGACGTGTACTCCCGCTACCTCCGCCAGCGCGGCCACGACGTGCTGTACATCTGCGCGACGGACGAGCACGGCACCCCGGCCGAACTGGCGGCGAAGGAGCGGGGCATCCCCGTCGACGTGTTCTGCGCGCAGGCGCACGACGCCCAGAAGGCGGTCTACGACGGCTTCGAGCTGGCCTTCGACTACTTCGGCCGCAGTTCCAGCGAGCAGAACCGCGAGATCACCCAGCACTTCGCCCGCCGCCTGAACGAGAACGGCTTCATCGAGAAGCGCGCGATCCGTCAGGTGTACTCGCCGACGGACGGCCGTTTCCTCCCGGACCGCTACGTCGAGGGCACCTGTCCGCACTGCGGCTACGACAAGGCGCGCGGCGACCAGTGCGAGAACTGCACGCGCGTCCTGGACCCGACCGACCTGATCAACCCGCGTTCGGCGATCTCCGGCTCGACGGACCTGGAGGTCCGCGAGACGACGCACCTCTTCCTGCTCCAGTCGAAGCTGCAGCACGAGGTCGAGGCCTGGGTCTCCCGGCACGAGGAGGAGTGGCCGCAACTGGCCTCCTCCATCGCCCGCAAGTGGCTGACCGAGGGCCTGCACGACCGCGCGATCACCCGTGACCTCGACTGGGGCGTCCCGGTGCCCGCCGACACCTGGCCGGAACTGGCCGCCGAGGGCAAGGTCTTCTACGTCTGGTTCGACGCCCCGATCGAGTACATCGGCGCGACGAAGGAGTGGGCGGACGCGGCGCCCGCCGGCGAGGTCCGCGACTGGAAGTCCTGGTGGTACGAGGCCGACGACACGGTCCGCTACACGGAGTTCATGGCGAAGGACAACGTCCCGTTCCACACGGTGATGTTCCCGGCCACGGAGCTCGGTGTCCGAGAGCCCTGGAAGAAGGTCGACTACGTCAAGGCCTTCAACTGGCTGACGTACTACGGCGGGAAGTTCTCCACGTCCCAGAAGCGCGGTGTCTTCACCGACCAAGCGCTCGACATCCTGCCCGCGGACTACTGGCGCTATTTCCTCATCGCCAACGCCCCCGAGTCGGACGACTCGTCCTTCACCTGGGAGCACTTCACCACCACGGTCAACAAGGACCTCGCCGACACCCTCGGCAACTTCGTCAACCGCGTCCTGTCCTTCTCCAGGAAGCGCTTCGGCGACGAGGTCCCGGCGGGCGCGGCGGCCGGCGAGGCGGAGACGAAGCTCGGCGAGGAGATCGCCGGTCTGCTGGCCGAGTACGAGACCCAGATGGAGGCCCTCCAGTTCCGCAAGGCGGCGGCGGCGCTGCGTGCCCTGTGGTCGGCGGGCAACTCCTACCTGGAGGAGAAGGCCCCCTGGCTGGAGATCAAGACCGATCCCGACGGCGCGGCCCTGACCCTGCGCACGGCGATGAACCTGATCCACCTCTACTCGGTGGTCTCGGAGCCCTTCATCCCCGCCTCGGCCAAGGCGATGCGCTCCGCGTTCGCGCTGGCGGACGACACGGCGGTGTGGGTGTCCGCGGACGAGGCGAAGTCCCTGGACGCCGTGCCGGCGGGCACCGCGTTCACCGTGCCGCCGGTGCTCTTCGCCAAGATCACGGACGAGGACCTGGAGTCGTACAAGGAGCGCTTCGGCGGCGCTCCGGAGTAGTCCGGACAGCGGGAGCGGGGCCCGGCGTCACTCGACGCCGGGCCCCGCTGCCATGTCCGGCGGCCGGAAACCGACCCCGCTGGTGACATGCGCGCGCCCACCCGTATGGTTTCGCCATGGCAGTCCCTCCGGTCATCCCGATCGCCTTCGAGCCGAAGTCCCGCACCGAGACCATAGGTCGCTACGCGGACGGCCAGTTCCTGGCGTCGGTCACCTACGCATTCCCCGAGGGCTACCGGCCCGACGACGGCTGGGAAGAGCACAAGCACCTCTACACGGTGCTGCACACCTTCGACTCCCAGGGCCACTACCGCGACTCCGAGATCTGGTGCGCGGGTACCTGGGCCGAGCAGCAACTGACCCCGGACGGCGAGGGTTCGGTCCTCTCCCTGGCCAGGGCCCACCTGGCGAAACTCCTGCGGAGCCTGCCCCGGCGCTCCTACACGGACATCGCGGTCCGCCCCTTCCAACTCACCGTCGACGGCGTGCTCTTCGGCCTGGTGATCAAGGAGGACGAGGAGGAGACCTGGGCCGAGCTCTACCCGGACCGCCTCGGCTTCGCCGACCCGTGGGACGGCACGTACGACACCTGAGCCCCACGTACGGCCGCCGGCACTCCGGCGCGAACCGACCCCGGCGGCGTGAACGTTTCATCGACCCCCGAAAGAGTGATCCCCTCCTGTCGGCCCGACACCCGGGCCAAGATCTCTCTAGGTTCAGCCGCATGGTCACATCAGCTCACGAGGGCTCGCACCGGATCTTCCAGGAACGGCCCGAGATCCTCACCCCCGTCTTCGGGGTTCTGGGCATCGCGTTACCCGAGAAGGCAACGGTGGACGCGATCACCACCGACGTGACGGAGACCCGCCCGCTGGAACGCCGAGTAGACACCCTGCTGCGGGTCGGCCCGTCCGACGGGGATCCTTTCCTGCTGGCCATCGAGGCGCAGGGGAAACGAGACGCGGACAAGGCGTCGAGCTGGTCGTACTACGTCGCCCACCTCCAGGCGAAGTACGACCTGCCCGTACTGCTGCTCGTGGTCTGCCAGGACAGGGCCACGGCCAAGTGGGCGGCAGGCCCTTTCGACTGCGAAGCGCGTGGCTGGACAACCCAGCGAACCTGTCCCCTGGTCATCGGGCCGGACAACCTCCCGGTGATCACTGACCGGCGAACCGCGGCCGAGAACCCCGCGATGGCCACCTTCTCCGCACTGACACATGCACGAAGTCCCGACATCGACGCCATACTGGAAGCGCTGGGTCGCGCTCTCCAGTCGATGGATGAGAAGTCCGCGGAGTATTACAACGAGTTCCTGGACGTCAACCTGGGGCGCACCCCAGCCGGAGACAAGTGGAGGGAAATCTTGAGCTTCGTCACCTACTTCCCGGGCCGGGGCACCGTTCGAGAGACGGCGTACCTCGAAGGCAAGGCCGAAGGCAAGGCAGAAGGCCAGGCAGAAGGCCAGGCTGAGGGACGGGTCGAAGACCGCGCCGCGCTGATCCTGCGCGTGCTGGAGAAACGCGGTATCGACGTTCCCGAGCCCGCCCGGGAGCTCATCGGTTCCTGCACGGACCTCGACACCCTCACCCTCTGGTTCGACCGGGCCCTGACGGCCGCCAGCAGCGAGGATCTGTTCGTCGAGGAGTCCGGCGCCGGCGACGGCTCCGTCTGACGTTCGCGGAGGGGGCCGCCGAAGTGCCCCGCGCCCGGGGTGCCTTGGCGGGGCCCGGTCCGGCCGGCCCGTATCGGCCTGCCTACCCTGGCTCGGTGATCACCACTTCGTCGGTCCTCGGACAGTTCGATCTCTGCGCGGACCGGGCGGCGTTCCCCGATATCGACAACGGCTACTACTACCCGGTCGACGCGCGGCTCCATGTGCTCGGGGACGGTACGCGCTGGGCCATGGTCGCCGAGCTGCTCGGCTACAACCCGCGCGGCGGCAATCTCATCGACGTCATGCACCGCTTCGGCAACTGCCTCACGCACGGTGAGCCCGGGTTCGGCGCGTTCCTGGACCGGGTGGACAACATGGCGGAGATCGATCCCGAGGATGCCGAGGTCTGCGCCGGAGGAGCCCCCCTGGTCGTCCGGGGGACCGCCCTCACGGTCGGCGCCGACGCCGGCACCCCCCTGCAGGACGTGTTCCGCCTGCTGGCCCCGGAGAACAAGCGGCTTCTCCTGGCCGACGAGACGGAACTCCGGGACGGCCTCCCCGCCGACCTGCCCGTACTGCTGCGGCTCGACGAGTGGAACCAGCCCGAGGACCTCTGGGACACCCCACCCAGCGCTCACGAGACCTTCCGGCTGATCGCCGACGTACTGAACTCCTCGGACCCGGCCCGGTACCGGCCGACGCTCCCGCCCAACACCCACTGGTCCCACTGGCCCGACGCCGGAACACTCTGACCAGGACCGGCCACCGCTCAGGCGAACCGTCGCGTCAACTCGCCGAAGCCGAGTCCGAAGCCGTCCCGCCCGGCACCGTGTCGGTGCTGTCGTGCGTCTCGTCCGAGGCCACGCCCACCGTCAGGTGCGCGCGAACTCCCCTCGCCGGGTGCTTCCTGTCGTACGTGAGGTACAGGAGTCCGCCCGTGTGACCGTTCTGCGGGTAGATCGTGTCCTCGGTCAGCGTGGTGCGGGTGGCGGTGTTCGTGGAGTACGGCGAGACCGTCGCCGCCGCCAGGACGGACGGCTCGTCGAAGAAGAACTGGCCCGTGTGGCAGGTGTGCCCGCCCTCGTAGCCCGCGTCGGTCCAGGCACCGTCGACGTGGACCTTCGTGTGGATGTGGACGGCACGGCCCCGGTACCAGCCCGGGAAGACCGTCTTGAAGGTGACGTGACCGTGCCTGTCGGTCTTCCAGGTGCCCCGGAGGTAGCGCTCGTCGTCGGTCGGCTCGGAGTGCCCACCGCCCGTGCCGCCGGAGGGCCCGCCGGACGGAGGCTCACCCGTGGGCGTGCCCGAGGGGGCGCCGGGCGGGGAACCGGTGGGCGGAGTGCCCCCGCCACCACCCCCGCCACCGCCGCTGCCCATCGCCTCGTAACCGGAGTAGATGCCCAGCGCGGTGCAGTGCCAGATGTCGACCGCCGCGTTCTTCACGGGTCTGCACGTGTCCGCGTCGATCACCTTGAGCCGGAGGGTCATGGGAATGCCCTCCTGGCCCTCCGTGATGTCCTGTCGGATCTTGTCCGCGTCGATGTAGTAAGGGCCTTCGGTGGTCTCCGAGGTGAGCGTGTAGCACGCCTGCGTCGCGCCGGCGGAAGCGGAGGCGCCGTTCTTCCTCTCGTCCGCGAACGCGTCCACGGCGAGCCCGCCGGCCACGGCCACCGCGGCGACAGTCGCTCCACCTGCGACGATGACCTCACGCCGGGTCACGTTCCGTTGATGTGGCGGTTCTTGTCTCTCAGTCATGGGCAGCGACGCTAGGGACGCCACCTGTCAGCACCATGGGTGCGGGCTGTGGTTTCACACGGCACGCAAAAGTGGCCCGGAACCGACGTCGGTTCCGGGCCACTCCGCGGACAGGGCCTACTTCGGCTGCGGCTTGCGCACCGAGAGGTGCAGCTCCCGCAGACGGGTCTCGTCCAGCTCCGTCGGCGCGCCCATCATCAGGTCCTGCGCGTTGCCGTTCAGCGGGAACGCGATGGTCTCGCGGATGTTCGGCTCGTCCGCGAGGAGCATGACGATGCGGTCGACGCCCGGGGCGATACCGCCGTGCGGCGGGGCGCCGAAGCGGAAGGCGCGGAGCATGCCGGCGAACTGCTCCTCGACGGTCTCCCGGTCGTAGCCCGCGATCTCGAAGGCCTTGAGCATGATCTCGGGCTCGTGGTTCCGGATCGCGCCGGAGGACAGCTCGACGCCGTTGCACACGATGTCGTACTGCCAGCCCAGGATGTCCAGCGGGTCCTGGGTCTCCAGGGCCTCCAGGCCGCCCTGGGGCATCGAGAACGGGTTGTGCGAGAAGTCGATCTTCCCGGTGTCCTCGTCCTTCTCGTACATCGGGAAGTCGACGATCCAGCAGAACCGGAAGACGTTCTCCTCGAAGTTGCCCGAGCGCTTCGCGGCCTCGACCCGCACCGCGCCCATGATCTTCGAGACCTCGTCGAACTCGCCCGCGCCGAAGAACACCGCGTGGCCGGGGGCCAGCGACAGCCGCTTCGTCAGCTCCGCCACGTTCTCCTCGGTCAGGAACTTGGCGATCGGGCCCGTCAGCGAGCCGTCCTCGCCCACCCGCACCCAGGCCAGGCCCTTCGCGCCCTGCTCGACCGCGTAGTCGCCGAGGCCGTCGAAGAACTTCCGCGTCTGGCCGGAGACGTCCGGCACCGGCAGCGCGCGCACGTGCTTGCCGGCGAAGGCCTTGAACTCCGAGCCCGCGAAGATGTCGGTGATGTCGGCCAGCTCCAGCTGGGCCCGCAGATCCGGCTTGTCGGAGCCGTACTTCAGCATCGACTCACGGAACGGGATCCGCGGGAACGGCGAGGTGACGTGACGGTCACCGCCGAACTCCTCGAAGAGCTCCGTCATCAGCTTCTCGATCGGCTGGAAGACGTCCTCCTGCTCGACGAAGGACATCTCCACGTCGAGCTGGTAGAACTCGCCCGGCGAACGGTCCGCACGCGCGTCCTCGTCGCGGAAACAGGGCGCGATCTGGAAGTAGCGGTCGAAGCCGGAGATCATCAGCAGCTGCTTGAACTGCTGCGGCGCCTGCGGCAGCGCGTAGAACCGGCCCGGGTTGAGGCGGGACGGCACGACGAAGTCGCGGGCACCCTCCGGAGAGGTCGCGCTGAGGATCGGCGTCGCCATCTCGTTGAAGCCCAGCGTCGTCATCTTGTGACGGATCGCGGAGATCACGGCCGTACGCAGGAGGATGTTGCGGTGCATGCGCTCGCGGCGCAGGTCGAGGAAGCGGTACTCCAGGCGCCGCTCCTCGTTGACGCCGTCCTCGGCGTTGATGGTGAACGGGAGCGGAGCGGCCGCGCCGAGCAGCTCGACGTCGCTCACCTCGACCTCGACCTCGCCGGTGGGCAGGTCGGGGTTGACGTTCGCCGCGCCGCGGGAGACGACCCGGCCGTCGACGCGGACCGTCGACTCCTTGGAGACCTTGTCGAGGGCCTCGTAGGCGGGGGTGCCGGGGCGGGCGACGAGCTGCGTGATGCCGTAGTGATCACGCAGATCGATGAAGAGGATGCCGCCCAGGTCTCGGCGATTGTGCAGCCAGCCGCTCAGCCGGACGTCGCTGTCGACGTCAGAGGCGCGGAGCTCGCCGCAGGTGTGGGACCTGTACCGATGCATCGTCGTTCATCCAGTCTTCGCGGATCGGGGTCTGTTTCACGTGAAACTTCCGGGCGCGGGCCCGGACCCCCCAAGGGTACCGGCCACCCATAGATCACCACTCCGCATACTCTCGGTGGCACCCACCGATCACCTCTTCATAGAGTGGTTCAATGCGCACTGGTGAGCCCCTGCCCGCCGTGGGGGACGTCCTGGCCGCCCTCGCGACCGGCCTGTGGCGCTGGGACAACGCTCAGGGGCTGGTCACCCTCGACGCGGAGGCCGCCCGCCTCCTCGGCCTGCCCGCGGAGGCGGTGACACTCACCGAGGCCGCCGTGCGCGCCCGGTTCCACCCGGCCGACTGGAACGAGGTCGCCGGCGTCGTCCAGCTCGCCGCCGCCGAGGACACGCTCGCCGAGGTGCGGTTGCGGGTCATGGACGGGCACGGCAGGGTGCTGCGGACCGCACGAAGCCGCTCCAAGCCGACGATCGACCCGGAGACCGGGGAGTTCCAGCTGTTCGGCACCCTCCAGGAGGTCACCGAGCCCTCCCCCGGCAGCGCCGCGCGCACCCCGGTCACCGGTGACTGGCGCCGCTCGCGCGAGGCGTTCCTGCTGGACGCGGGGCGGGCCCTGGCCGAGGCCCGGTCGACGGCGGAGGTGCTGCGGGTCGCGGCCGGCCTGTCGATGCCCGGGTTCTCGCCGGACGGACTGGCCGTCTTCGGCGCCGAGGGCGACCGGCTCACCGTCGTCGGGCACCACGGACAGCAGCCCGGGGACGAGGGTCCCTTCACGCACATGTCGCTGGCCACGGACTATCCGGCGGCGGAGGTGGTCCGCACGGGCCGGGCCGTCTATCTCTCCTCCCCCGAGACCTACAAGGAGCGCTATCCCGTCTCCTGGCCGCTGGCCCGGCATTTCGGCCGGGAGTCCTGGGCCTTCCTCCCGCTGACCGTCGCGGGCCGCACGATGGGCGCGTGGATGGCGGCCTTCATGTACCCCGTCAATTTCACGCCCGACGAACGCTCGGTGCTGACGACCGTCGCCCGGATGCTCGCGCAGGCCCTCTCGCGGGCGGGGGCCGCCGAGACGGAACGTGAGCTCACGGACGGTCTGCAGCGCTCGATGATGCCCACGCTGGGCCCGCGGATGCCGGGCATGGGCGTCGCCGCGCGTTACGTCCCCACCGGCGGTGGCCTCCAGGTCGGCGGCGACTGGTACGACGTGATCCCGCTGCCGACCGGCCGCTTCGCGCTCGTCATCGGCGACGTCCAGGGCCACGACGTACGCGCCGCCGGGCTGATGGGACAGCTCCGCATCGCCCTGCGCGCGTACGCCTCCGAGGGCCACCGCCCGGACGCGGTCCTCTCCCGGGCGTCCCGCTTCCTCTACGGCGTGACGGACTCGATGACGCACGGTTCCAGTGGGGAGAGCGGCCGCAGAATCGCTGACGCCCGCTTCGCGACCTGCCTGTACGTCGAGGTGGACCCGGCGACCGGGCTGCTGGACCTCGCCCGCGCGGGCCATCCGGACCCGGCGATACGCATGGCGGACGGAACCGTGCTGATGCGCCCCACCGCGGGTGGGCTGCCGCTCGGCATCGACCCGGACGCCGACTACCCGACGACCCGGCTCGCCCTGGAGCCCGGCGAGACCATGCTGATCTGCACGGACGGGCTGATCGAGACCGGCGGCCACGACCTCGACACCGGCTGGCGGCGCATCCGCCGCATCCTGGAGTCCCATGACGGCGACATGGAGGAGCTCGCCGACGCGCTGGTCCAGGGCGTCCACGGGCCCTCCTCGCACCACACCCCGGGGCCGCTGGCCGACCGGCGCGAGGACGACATCGCGCTGGTGCTGCTCTCCCGCCAGGGCGTGGACGCGGACGACACGGTCATGGCGGCGCCGCCCACGACACGCCGTACCGCGCTGACCGTGGCGCAGACCGCGCCCGAGCGGATCGCGGACGCCCGCCAGCAGATGCGCGAGCTGCTGCACGACTGGGGCTCGGAGGACCAGCGCGACTCGGCGGTCCTCCTCGTCTCCGAGATCCTGACCAACGTCCTGCTGCACACCGACGGCGACGCGCTGCTGGTCGCCGAGGTGACCGGCGAGCCGGGCGACCGCCGGACACGGGTGGAGGTCACGGACGCGAGTGACGACCTGCCGCACCGGCGCCACCCCGGTGAACTGGCCTCCTCCGGGCGGGGACTGGTGCTCGTGGAGATCCTCGCGGACGCCTGGGGCGTGGACCCGCGCGGCGAGGGCAAGAGCATCTGGTTCGAGTTCTACGAGTCGTCGACGACCAAGCCCGACGAGTAGCGCTTGCGCAGCTCCGAGATCACCCCGAAGGCGGCCGCCGTCAGCGGTACGGAGAACAGCATCCCCAGGATCCCCGCGACGGACGCGCCCGCCGTGATCGCCAGCAGCACGACCGCCGGGTGCATCTGCACGGTGCGGCTCTGGATCATCGGTTGAAGTACGTGTCCTTCCAGCACCTGCACGGCGAGGACGACCCCGAGCGCCCACAGCGCGATCACCAGCCCGCGGTCGGCGAGCGCGACCAGCACCGCCACCGCGCCGGAGATGAACGCGCCCAGGTAGGGGATGTACGCGCCCACGAAGACGAGCGCGCCGAGGCCGACCGCGCCCGGGACACGCAGGATCAGCAGCCCGACCGTGATGCACAGGGCGTCGATCAGGGCGATGAGCGTGGTCCCGCGCATGAAGCCCTCGACGGCTCCGAAAGCGCGGCGGGCCATGGCTTCCACGGTGTCGGCGGTGCCGTGGGGCGCGAGCGAGCGCAGCAGGCCGGCGGCGCGGTGGGAGTCGCGGAGGAAGAAGAAGACGAGCAGCAGGGCCAGTACGGCGATGGCGATGCTCTCGCCGACCAGACTGACCCCGCTGATGACGTTGGACGCGGCCGTCCCGCCGAACTTGGTCAGCAGTTCCTTCGAGTGCGAGGTGAGGTCGTCGAGGGAGGTGCCCGGCGCGCCGAAGTGCTCGGCGACGGATCGCGCGGCCTGTTTGAGCGAGGCCAGGATCTGGTCCCCGGTGTCGATGAGCGCGGCGACGACGATGTAGACCGCCCCGCCCACCACCACGACGACCGCGACACAGGTGAGCCCCGCGGCCAGTGACCGCTGCACCCGCATGCTCACCAGCCGCCGGTACAGCGGCCGCAGCAGCGCGGTGCCCAGCAGCGCGAGCAGCACGGGCACGACCGCGGTCCGCAGCTCCCCGCACAGCTGGATCCCGACCCACGCCACACCGGCGACGAGCAGGATCACGGCACACCAGGCCGCCAGCCGCCGGACGCCCTCGGAGAGTAGCTGCACCTCTCCACCCGACCACGCGAAGGGCGGGCCGTCCTCTCGGAACGGCCCGCCCGGGTGACGCGGTGTCAGACGCGCGCGGCCGCGGGGGCGTACGGCGTCGGGATCGTACGGCGCGTGGGCCGTACGTCCTTACAGCCCGCGCTCGGACATTCCGTGCACCGCCGGGATGGTGCCCAGGCGGCCCTTCTGGAAGTCCTCGAAGGCCTGCTGCAGCTCCTCGCGGGTGTTCATCACGAAGGGGCCGTAGTGGGCCATGGGCTCACGGATCGGCTGTCCGCCGAGGAGGACGACCTCGAGGTCCGGGGTGTTCGCGTCCTGCTTCTCGTCCGCGCGGACGGTCAGCGAGCCGCCCGCGCCGAAGACCGCGGTCTGGCCCTTGCGGACCGGACGGCGCTCGGTACCGACGCTGCCGCGTCCGGCGAGGACGTAGGCGAGACCGTTGAAGTCCTCGCGCCAGGGCAGGGTGATCTCGGCGCCGGGCGCCACGGTCGCGTGGACCATGGTGATCGGCGTGTGCGTGATGCCGGGGCCCTCGTGGCCGTCGAGCTCACCGGCGATGACACGCAGCAGCGCGCCGCCGTCGGGGGTGCTCAGCAGCTGGACCGAGCGACCGCGGATGTCCTGGTACCTCGGGGCCATCATCTTGTCCTTGGCCGGGAGGTTCACCCACAGCTGGAGGCCGTGGAAGAGGCCACCGGACATGACGAGCGACTCCGGCGGGGCCTCGATGTGCAGGAGGCCCGCACCGGCGGTCATCCACTGGGTGTCCCCGTCGGTGATGGTGCCGCCGCCACCGTTGGAGTCCTGGTGGTCGAAGATCCCGTCGATGATGTAGGTCACGGTCTCGAAGCCGCGGTGCGGGTGCCAGGGGGTGCCCTTGGGCTCTCCCGGCGCGTACTCCACCTCACCCATCTGGTCCATCATGATGAACGGGTCGAGGTGGCGGTAGTTGATCCCGGCGAACGCGCGACGGACCGGGAATCCCTCGCCCTCGAAGCCGCTGGGCGCGGTCGTCACGGTGAGCACGGGACGGGCCACGGCGTCGGCCGGCGCCACCACACGGGGCAGGGTCAGCGGGTTTTCGACGGTCACTGCAGGCATGTCGGTACCTCCTTGTGCTTCGAGTTTAGTTGATTGTTGAACTTTCTGCCACCCGTAACGGCGGACGCCCGGAGGGAATTCCCTCCGGGCGTCCGCGGTGGTCCGTGAGCGGCAGGACTAGCCGTACATACGACGCATGGCGAAGTCCACCATCTGCTCCACGGCCTTCGCGTCGAAGACCATGCGGTGCTCACCCTCCATGTCGAGCACGAAGCCGTAGCCGGTGGGCAGCAGGTCGATCACCTCCGCACCGGTGATCACGAAGAACTTGGACTCCTTGCCGGCGTACCGGCGCAGCTCCTTGAGCGAGCTGAACATGGGGATGACCGGCTGCTGGGTGTTGTGGAGCGCCAGGAAACCGGGGTTGTCACCGCGCGGGCAGTAGACCTTCGAGGTGGCGAAGACCTGCTGGAAGTCCTCCGCGGCGAGCGATCCCGTCGTGAAGGCGCGGACCGCGTCCGCCAGCGACGGCGGGGACGGCTCGGGGTAGAGCGGCGGCTGCTGCCCGTAGCCGCCGGGCATCTGCTGCTGCGGCTGGGCGTACTGCTGCTGAGCGCCCGCGTTCTGGTCGTAGCCGTACATGCGGCAAAGACTAGTGGGCGCGGCCTCCGGGGGAGTCACGGACGGCCCATCCCCGTACCCGGCCACCGGCTCCGCCCGGCCATCGGCGCCGCGGACGCGCCCCGCGTACGGCTCCCCGCCGGAGTCCGGCCCGTGCGCGGCACGCGTCGCGCCCGTTTTCGGCCCGAGTCCCACCTGCGTCCGGCTGAAGTCCCGTTAGAGCCTCATCACATAGGGACCGTCAGGGGTTGATTCTTATTACCGACGGGTAGCATCATCGTAGCTACTTGCTGGTACGTGTAACGAGGCCGCGAGTACGTCCGCCTCCCCGAACCCTTACGGAGCCGTCGCCATGGGGCACTACAAGTCGAATCTCCGCGACATCGAGTTCAACCTCTTCGAGGTGCTCGGGCGCGACAAGCTGTACGGCACCGGACCGTTCGCGGAGATGGACACGGACACCGCCAAGAGCATCCTGGAGGAGCTCACCCGCCTCTCGGAGAACGAGCTGGCCGCGTCCTTCACCGACGCCGACCGCAACCCTCCCGTCTTCGACCCCGAGACCAACACCGCCCCGGTGCCGGCTTCCTTCAAGAAGTCGTACCAGGCGTTCATGGACTCCGAGTACTGGCGTCTGGGCCTGCCCGAGGAGATCGGCGGCTCCACCGCCCCCCGCTCCCTCATCTGGGCCTACGCGGAGCTGGTGCTCGGCGCCAACCCGGCCGTCTGGATGTACTCCTCGGGCCCGGCCTTCGCCGGCATCCTCTTCGAGGAGGGCACCGAGGTCCAGAAGCACATCGCGAAGATCGCCGTCGACAAGCAGTGGGGCTCCACCATGGTCCTCACCGAGCCCGACGCGGGCTCGGACGTCGGCGCCGGCCGCACCAAGGCCGTCCAGCAGGCGGACGGCTCCTGGCACATCGAGGGCGTCAAGCGCTTCATCACGTCCGGTGAGCACGACATGTCGGAGAACATCCTCCACTACGTGCTCGCCCGCCCCGAGGGCGCCGGACCGGGCACCAAGGGCCTCTCCCTCTTCCTCGTCCCGAAGTACGAGTTCGACTTCGAGACCGGCGAGCTGGGCGCGCGCAACGGCGCGTACGCGACGAACGTCGAGCACAAGATGGGCCTCAAGGCGTCCAACACCTGCGAGATGACCTTCGGCGACCGTCACCCGGCCAAGGGCTGGCTGATCGGCGACAAGCACGAGGGCATCCGCCAGATGTTCCGCATCATCGAGTTCGCCCGCATGATGGTCGGCACGAAGGCCATCTCGACCCTGTCGACGGGCTACCTGAACGCGCTGGAGTACGCCAAGGAGCGCGTCCAGGGCCCGGACCTCGCGAACTTCATGGACAAGAGCGCGCCCAAGGTCACCATCACGCACCACCCGGACGTGCGCCGCTCGCTGATGACGCAGAAGGCGTACGCCGAGGGCATGCGCGCCCTGGTCCTGCACACCGCGGCCATCCAGGACGACATCCAGGTCAAGGAGGCCGCCGGCGAGGACACCGCCGCGCTGGAGGCCCTCAACGACCTGCTCCTGCCGATCGTGAAGGGCTACGGCTCCGAGAAGGGCTACGAGCAGCTCGCCCAGTCCCTGCAGACCTTCGGCGGCTCCGGCTTCCTGCAGGAGTACCCGATCGAGCAGTACATCCGCGACGCCAAGATCGACACCTTGTACGAGGGCACCACCGCGATCCAGGGCCAGGACTTCTTCTTCCGGAAGATCGTCCGCAACCAGGGCGCGGCGCTGAACTCGCTCGCCGAGGACATCAAGAAGTTCCTGGCGCTCGCCACCGGCGGCGAGGAGCTGTCCGCGGCCCGCGAGCAGCTCGCCAAGGCGGCCGTCGAGCTGGAGGCCATCGTCGGCCTCATGCTCACCGACCTCACCGCGACCGAGCAGGACGTCAAGAACATCTACAAGGTGGGTCTGAACACCACCCGCCTCCTCCTCGCCTCCGGTGACGTGGTCGTCGGCTACCTGCTGCTGCGCGGTGCCGCGGTCGCCGCCGAGAAGCTGGAGACGGCGTCGGCGAAGGACAGGCCCTTCTACACCGGCAAGATCGCCGCCGCGAAGTTCTTCGCCGCGAACGTCCTGCCCGGCGTCACCGGCGTGCGCGAGCTGGCCGAGGGCGTGGACCTGGACCTGATGGAGCTGGACGAAGCGGCGTTCTGAGTTCGAGCCCCGCGGCGCCCGCGCGGCGCCCACTCCTCGTCCGCTCGACGGCCCGCTCCCGGATTCGTTTCCGGGGGCGGGCCGTTCGGCACGGCGGAGGCGGCGGCGGGGCCCTCGACGGGGTGCCCGGGGCGGCCCGAACGGGGTGTCCGAACTGAACGCCGGCACAGGAGAGCCAGGGGCGCAGAGAGGGCGTATAAAGGGGCGCGCGATTCGATACGCGCCGGGGCGTGCAATTCCGAAGGCCCCCACGGCGGGCCGGAACACGGGCGGCGCCTCCCCTCCCGCACCGTTGTCCACCAGCGGGCACCACTCGGGAACGTCCGGCTCCCACCAGATGTCCGCCCTTCACATCCCCCTTACGAGAGCCCGCTCACCATCCCGGGGAGGGGGCCCCCGAGCGTCGTTAAGGTGAACTCATGAGCTACCCAGCCCGCTTCGACCGCGGCCACACCGACGACCTCATGACCTTCCTGGCGGCGAGCCCCACGCCGTACCACGCCGTGGCGAACGCCTCCGAGCGGCTGGAGAAGGCCGGATTCCGTCAGGTCGCCGAAACCGACGCGTGGGACGGCACGAGCGGCGGGAAGTTCGTGCTGCGCGGCGGCGCGATCATCGCCTGGTACGTGCCCGAGGGCGCCGGACCGCACACCCCCTTCCGGATCGTGGGCGCGCACACCGACTCCCCCAACCTGCGCGTCAAGCCGCAGCCGGACACCGGGGCGCACGGCTGGCGCCAGGTGGCCGTGGAGATCTACGGCGGACCGCTGCTGAACTCCTGGCTGGACCGCGACCTCGGGCTGGCAGGCCGGCTGGCGCTGCGCGACGGCTCCACGCGTCTGGTCACCATCGACCGGCCGCTGCTGCGCGTCCCCCAGCTGGCCGTCCACCTCGACCGTTCCGTCTCCACCGAGGGCCTCAAGCTCGACAAGCAGCGCCATCTCCAGCCCGTCTGGGGCCTGGGCGACACCCACGAGGGCGACCTGATCACGTTCCTGGAGGAGGAGTCGGGTCTGCAGGCCGGCGAGATCACCGGCTGGGACCTGATGACCCACTCCGTCGAACCGCCGGCCTACCTGGGCCGCGACAACGAGCTGCTGGCCGGCCCCCGCATGGACAACCTGCTGTCCGTGCACGCGGGCACGGCGGCGCTGGTCGCCGTGGCCACGGCCGCGGGCACCGGCTCCGAGCTCCCGTACATCCCCGTCCTCGCGGCCTTCGACCACGAGGAGAACGGCTCGCAGAGCGACACCGGCGCCGACGGTCCGCTGCTCGGCGGCGTGCTCGAACGCTCGGTGTTCGCACGGGGCGGCACGTACGAGGACCGGGCACGCTCCTTCGCGGGGACCGTCTGCCTCTCCTCCGACACCGGCCACGCCGTGCACCCCAACTACGCGGAGCGGCACGACCCGACGCACCACCCGCGCGCCAACGGCGGCCCCATCCTCAAGGTGAACGTCAACAACCGCTACGCCACCGACGGCGCGGGCCGCGCGGTGTTCGCCGCCGCCTGCGAGAGGGCCGGCGTCGACTTCCAGTCCTTCGTCTCGAACAACTCCATGCCCTGCGGCACCACCATCGGCCCGATCACCGCGGCCCGCCACGGCATCAAGACCATCGACATCGGTGTGGCCATCCTCTCGATGCACAGCGTCCGCGAACTGTGCGGCGCCGACGACCCGTTCCTGCTGGCCAAGGCGCTGGTGGCGTTCCTGGAGGGATAGTCCTCGGGCGAGGACGCCGAACGGTGCCACCGAGCGGCGAGTGAGCGCCTCCGCATGTCTCGCGGGGTCCCGGGTACTCGGAACGAGCCTGGAAAGACCGCGAGTTGCTACTCCAAGGAGGCGACACCCATGGGCCTGGGCGGCTGCATCATCCTGATCGGCGCGGGGGCCATCCTCACGTTCGCGACCGACTGGCACATGAAGGGGGTCAACCTCGATCTGGTCGGCGTCATCTTCATGGTCGTCGGACTGATCGGGGTCCTGACGTTCAACAGCATCGCGAGGCGGCGGCGCGTGGTGGTGCCGCCGAGCACCCCGGTGATCGAGGAGGAGCGGCACCACCGCGGCGGATACGGCGTGTAGCCGCAGGTCAGTCGTCCATCCCCGCCAGCACCAGCGGCAGCCGTCGCGCACCCTCCGCGGTGAGGCGCACCGGCACGCCCCAGTCCTGCTGGTGGACATGGCAGGCCGGGTACTCGTTCGACGGATCGTCGTCGCAGGACGCGGCCATCGCGGAGACGTGCAGGACACCCTCCGTGACGGCCGGGTTCAGCTCCAGGGCCCGGAAGAGGTCCGTGCCCGCCCCCTCGCCGTCGAGCAGCAGCTCGGGCGGGGTCGACGAGACGAGCAGCCGGGTGGACGGACCGTAGCGGGTGTCCAGCTTCTGGCCCGCCGGAGCCTGGAAGATCACGTCCAACCGGAGCCCGCCCGGGGCGACTTCGGTGGGGGCGCGCCGCGTACGGTGGGCCACCGACTCCACCCGCACGGCCTCCTCGGGCAGACGCAGCCGGGTCAGCCGGTGCCGGGCGGACTCGACGACCACGATGTCGTCCCCGACCAGGACCGCGTCGCTCGGCTCCCGCAAGTCCGTGGCCAGCGTGGTCACTTCGCCCGTCGCCGGGTCGTAGCGGCGCAGCGCGTGGTTGTACGTGTCGCTGATCGCGACCGATCCGTCGGGCAGCGCCGTCACGCCCAACGGATGCTGGAGCAGGGCCTGTCCGGCGTCGCCGTCACGATGACCGAAGTCGAACAGGCCGGTGCCGACGGCGGTGTGCACGCTGCCGTCGAGGTCGACCCAACGCAGCGCCGAGGTCTCGGAGTCGGCCACCCAGAGCCGGTCGGCGGTGGCCGCCAGCCCGGACGGCTGGGCGAACCAGGCCTCGGCCGGCGGCCCGTCGACGAGTCCCTCGTTCGTGGTGCCCGCGGCGACCCCGACGGTCCCGTCCGCCGGGTCGTACGCCCACAGCTGGTGCACCCCGGCCATGGCGATCCAGACCCTGCCGCCGAAGAACGCCACGTCCCACGGCGAGGACAGGTCCACCTCGCGCGCCGGGCCGGACGTCGGCGAGCCCTGCCACCACTGCCGGCCGGTGCCCGCGAGGGTCGTGACCTCGCCGGTCGCCAGGTCGACCCGACGCAGGGCGTGGTTCACGGTGTCGGCCACCACGACCGGACCGTCCGCGCCGAGCAGCGCCAGCCCCTGCGGCTCGCTGAAGCCGGCCGCGTCGGCCGGTCCGTCCACGAACCCGCGCACGCCGGACCCGATGCGCCGTACGACCGTCTCGCCGTCCGCCTCGAGTTCCACCAGCTGATGCCGGGTGGTGTCGCTGACCAGGAAGTTCCCGTTCGGCAGGGCGAGCGCCTTGCCGGGAAAACGGAGCGCGGTCGGCTCGGGCTCGGGCGCCACATAGGGCCCGTCCCCGCGCCGCAGCGTCCCCTTGGCCGCGTGCTCGGCCTCCAGTTCCTCCACCAGCCGGGCGATCGCGTGCGCGTGCCCCTCCCCGGCGTGCTGCGCGACGACGTAACCCTCGGGGTCGATCACCACGAGCGTCGGCCAGGCCCGCACCGCGTACTGCTTCCAGGTGGCGAGCTCGGGGTCGTCCAGCACCGGGTGCTCGACGCCGTACCGCTCGACGGCGTCGACGACCGCCTGGTGCTCGGCCTCGTGCACGAACTTCGGCGAGTGCACCCCGATGATCACCACGGTGTCCCGGTGCTTCTCCTCCAGCTCCCGCAGCTCGTCAAGGACGTGCAGGCAGTTGATGCAGCAGAAGGTCCAGAAATCGACAACAACGCACTTACCCCGCAGGTCGGCGAGGGTGAGTGCGTTGCCTCCGGTGTTCAGCCAGCCCCCCTTGCCGATCAGCTCGGGGGCGCGGACACGGACACGGCGGGGCGCGGGGGCGGGGGCGGCGTCGTTCATGCTTCAAGCATGCCATCCGGGCAGGAACACGCTCTCGGCGCTCAGCCCAGGGCATGCCCCGTGGTGGCGTCCACGTGGTCCGGGATCTCGTCGTGGCGGTCGCCGACGGTGAGGGTGCCCGTGGGTTCGAACATCAGGATCGCGGCGCCGGCCGGAGCGCTCGGCCTGTGTTCGGTGCCGCGCGGGACGGTGAAGGCGGAACCCTTGGGGAGGACGACGGTCCGCTCGCCGTCCGGCTCCCGCAGGGCGATGGTCAGCTCGCCCTCCAGGACCAGGAAGAACTCGTCCGTGTGATCGTGCGTGTGCCAGAGGTGCTCGCCCTCGACCTTGGCCACGCGCACGTCGTAGTCGTTGACGGCGGTGACGATCCGGGGGCTCCACAGGTCGGAGAAGGAGGCGAGGGCGGCGGTCAGGGAAACGGGTTCGTCGGGCATGCGGTCATCCTCGGCCCGGCCGGGCGGGTCCACGAGTGCTAGAAATCGCACATGCCGCAAGGATCCTCGCACCCCGCCCTCGGGGACACCCCCGGGACCGCTCCCCAGGTCCCTCCGGGGACCGCTCCGGGGGCCGCCCCCGGGACCACCGCGCACCGGGTCGTCCTGATCGTCGACGAGAACTCCAACCCCTTCGAGATGAGCTGCGCCATCGAGGTCTTCGGGCTGCGCAGGCCCGAGCTGGGGCGGGAGCTGTACGACTTCCGGCTGTGCGCGGCCTCCGGGCGCACCCGGATGCGGGACGGGTTCTTCACACTCGCCGACGTCGCCGGGCTGGACGCGGCAGAGGGCGCCGACACCCTGATCGTGCCGAACCGGCCCGACACCGACGCGCCGCGTTCCCCCGAGGTCCTGGAGGCCATACGCCGGGCGCACACGCGGGGCGCGCGACTGATCGGATTCTGCTCCGGCGCATTCACACTCGCGGAGGCCGGTCTGCTGGAGGGGCGACGGGCGGCCTGCCACTGGATGTGGGCGGCGTCCTTCCGGGCCCGGTTCCCGGAGGTGCGGCTGGAGCCGGACGTGCTGTTCGTCGACGACGGGGACATCCTCACCGCGTCCGGCAGCGCGTCGGCGCTCGACCTCGGCCTGCACGTCGTACGGCGCGACCACGGTGCCGAGATCGCCAACGCCGTCAGCCGGCGGCTGGTCTTCGCCGCGCACCGCGACGGCGGGCAGCGGCAGTTCGTCGAGCGCCCCGTGCCCGACGTGCCGGACGAGTCCCTCGCACCCCTGCTGACCTGGGCGCGGGAGCGGCTCGGGGAACCCCTCACGGTCGCCGCCCTCGCGGCGCACGCGGCACTCAGCCCGGCCACCCTGCACCGGCGCTTCCGGGCCCAGCTCGGGACCACCCCGCTGGCATGGCTGACCGGGGAGCGGGTGGCGCTGGCCTGCCGCCTCATCGAGCGGGGCGAACACCGGATCGAGGTCGTCGCGCGGCACAGCGGCCTCGGCACCGCCGCGAACCTCAGGACGCGGCTGCGGCGGGAGACGGGACTGAGCCCATCGGCCTACAGACGGCGTTTCGGACCGGCCACCGGGGAAGCCGTGACGGTATGAGATTCCTCGTGCGCGACCGGCTCCTCGGCTTCGGTGACGACTACTGGATCGAGGACGAGCACGGCAACAAGGTGTTCCTCGTCGACGGCAAGGCGATGCGGCTGCGGGACACGTTCGAGCTGAAGGACACCCGCGGGCGCGTCCTCATCGACATCCACCAGAAGATGTTCGCCCTGCGGGACACGATGGTCATCGAGCGGGACGGCGAGACACTGGCCACCATCCGGCGCAAGCGGCTGTCCCTGCTGCGCAACCACTACCGGGTGGCCCTGGTGGACGGCAGCGAACTCGACGTCAGCGGGAAGATCCTGGACCGGGAGTTCGGCGTCGACTACGACGGGGAACTCCTGGCGCAGATCTCGCGGCGGTGGCTGCGGGTGCGGGAGACCTACGGCGTCGACGTCGTCCGGGACGACGCGGACACCGCGCTGCTGATCGCGGTGGCGGTCTGCGTGATCCACCTGGCGGAGAAGGAGCACGGCGCGGACTGAACCGGCACGCTGCGCCGGTCGCGGCAGCCGTCCGCGGCAACGGCGTGCGCCACCGCCGCGGGCGCCGGCGGCATGCGTCGGGTCCGTGCGCCGGCCGCACGCGTCGCTACCGTGCGTCACCCGCGTGGTGGTGCGAGGCCCAGTGCGCGGTCCTTGAGCGCGGGGAACTGGTCCCTCGTCGTCGCCACCTTCCCGGGGTCGAACTCGACCTTGAGGACCTCCTCGTCGCGGCCCGCCTCCGCGAGGACCTCGCCCCACGGATCGACCACGATCGAGTGACCGGCCTGGGGAACGTCCGCGTGGGTGCCGGCCGTTCCACAGGCGAGTACGAACGCCTGGTTCTCGACCGCCCTGGCCCGGGCGAGGAGGGTCCAGTGGGCGCGGCGGCGCTCGGGCCAGCCGGCGGGGACGACGAATGTCTCGGCGCCCGCGTCGACGAGCCCGCGGAACAGCTCGGGAAAGCGGAGGTCGTAACAGGTGGCGACGCCGACGGTGGTCTCCGGGAGGCGGACCGTCACCAGCTCGGCGCCCGCGCCCATCAGTACGGCCTCGCCCTTGTCGAAGCCGAAACGGTGGATCTTGCGGTAGGCGGCGGTGAGGTCGCCGGCGGGCGAGAAGACGAGGGAGGTGTTGTAGAGCGTTCCGTCCGGGGCGCGTTCCGGGACCGAGCCGGCGTGCAGCCACACGCCCGCGTCGCTCGCCGCCTTCGCCATGACCTCGGCGGTCGGTCCCTCGAGGGTCTCCGCCTCGGCGGCGAACGACTCGTAGGCGAACGCCCCCGTGGTCCACAGCTCGGGGAGCACCACCAGGTCCACTCCGGCTTGTTCTCGTACCAGAGCCGCCACCCGCCGCCGGCGCGAATCGACCGATTCGGTGGCATTTACGTCGATCTGGAGCAGAGAGGCGTGCACACTACCACCGTCCTGGCATTCGAGCCGTCCATACGGGCCTACGATCGTCACACCAAAGCACTGCCGGGGTGCCTCACAGCAGCGTAACTTAGCGTTCCAAGACACCCACTGCCCGCGTACCGACCGCCCGAGGGGTCCCGTTCCGTGAGTCTGCATCCGAGCCTTCAGTCCTACGCCGACGCCTGGACCCACTCCATCGACGCGATATCCGAACTGGTGTCGCCGCTGGTGGAGGGCGAATGGAACCGGCGTACGCCCTGCCCAGGCTGGTCGGTAAGGGATCTGGTGTCGCACGTGATCGGGCTCGACTGCGAGATGCTGGGCGATCCGCGGCCGATCCACACGCTCCCCCGGGACCTGTTCCATGTCACGAACGAGCACCAGCGCTACATGGAGATGCAGGTCGATGTGCGCCGCCACCACACGGCGCCCGAGATGACCTCCGAGCTGGAGTACACGATCATCCGCCGCAACCGTCAGCTGCGGAACGAGACACGGCAGCCGGACGCCAAGGTACGCGGTCCGCTCGGCACCGAGGTGACCCTCGAACGCGCCATGCTGAACCGTGCGTTCGACGTGTGGGTGCACGAGCAGGACCTCCGGACCACCCTCGGCCGGCCGGGCAACCTCGACTCCCCGGGCGCGCAGATCGTCCGCGACCAGCTGCTCGCCGCGCTGCCGAAGGTGGTGGCCAAGGAGGCGGGGGCGCCCGCGCATTCGGCGGTCGTCTTCGATGTCCACGGGCCCGTGGAGTTCCTGCGCACGGTGCGTGTCGACGCCGAGGGGCGCGGCTCGATAGACGGTGCCCCCTCGCTCGGCCCGGCCGCCACCCTCACCCTCGACTGGGAGACCTTCTACCGTCTGGCCTGCGGGCGGGTGACCCCCGACGCCGTCTCCGACCGCATCAAGACCGAAGGCGACCCGGAGCTGACCACGACGATCCTCCGCAACTTCACGGTCACGCCGTAACGGGCGGCGGGCCCGGAGGTATCCACGGTCCGCGGCGAAGGCCCCGGACGCAGCGCGGGCCGGTCGCCCCCGCCCGAGCGAGGCCGAGAGCTCGGGGGAAGGGTGGGGGCGGCGGGGCGAGGAGCCCCGGCGGTGACTACGCCGGTACGTGCACGGTCTCCACGCGGCTCGCGACCAACCGCTCCCGCTCCCTGCGCGCCGCCTCCTTGCGCAGCCGGAAGATCTGGCTCAGGCCGACCGCCTGAAGGACGAACACCGCGGAGAACGCGATCCGGTAGTTGTCCCCGGTCGAGTCCAGCAGCACCCCGATCGCGAACAGCGTCGTCATGGAGGCGACGAAACCACCCATGTTGGTGATCCCGGACGCGGTCCCCTGCCGCTCGGGCGGATTCGCGGGCCGGGCGAAGTCGAACCCGATCATGGAAGCCGGCCCGCAGGCACCCAACACGGCGCACAGTGTCACCAGCAGCCACATCGGCGCGTGCTGCCCGGGGTAGGCCACCGCGCTCGCCCACGCCACCGCGGTCGCCGACACCGTCCCGAGCGCCAACGGCAGCCGCGCCGCGTGGTGCCGGGCGACGATCTGCCCGTAGACGAGCCCGACGAACATGTTGGACAGGACGACGAGGGTGAGCAGCTCACCGGCCGTCGCCCGCGACAGTCCCTCCGCCTCGACCAGGAACGGCATGCCCCACAGCAGGAGGAACACCATCGCCGGGAACTGCGTCGTGAAGTGCACCCACATGCCCAGCCGGGTGCCGGGCTCGCGCCAGGACGCCTGGATCTGCCGGCGCACGTAGGCGGCGCCCTGGTGCGGGAACGGCTCGGGCTCGTGGCCCTCGGGGTGGTCCTTGAGGAAGAGGAGCAGCAGGACGAGGACGACCACACCCGCGAACGCGCTGCCCGCGAACGCCGCCGTCCACCCGACCCCGTGCAGCAGTCGCGCGATCACGAGGGTCGACACGAGGTTGCCCGCCATGCCGACGAGCCCGGCGAGCTGGGCGACCAGCGGCCCGCGCCGGGCCGGGAACCAGCGGGTGCCCAGCCGCAGCACGCTGATGAACGTCATGGCGTCCCCGCAGCCCAGCAGCGCCCGTGAGGCCAGCGCCATCCCGTACGAGGACGAGAACGCGAAGCCCAGCTGTCCCGCCGTGAACAGCACCACGCCGAAGGTCAGCACCTTCTTGGTGCCGAGCCGGTCGACGAGCAGCCCGACCGGTATCTGCATGCCCGCGTAGACGAGGAGCTGGAGGATCGAGAAGGTGGAGAGGGCCGAGGCGTTCACATGGAAACGGTCCGCGGCGTCGAGTCCGGCCACCCCGAGCGACGTACGGAAGATGACCGCGACGAAGTAGACGGCGACACCGATGCCCCAGACGCCGACGGCGCGGCGCCCGCCGGGCGGATCACCGGGCAGCGACACGGCCGAGTGGGAGCTCATCGCACCTCTCCCCGCGCCAGGTTCGAGAACCAGCTGACGTGGCGGTGGACGATGCCGACCGCCGCCTCCGCGTCCCCGGAGCGCAGGGCTTCGAGGATCTCCTCGTGCTCGGTGAGCGTCTTGGTGATCCGGTCGGGGTGCGCGTGCATGACGGCCACTCCCATCCTCAACTGACGGTCGCGGAGCTGGTCGTAGAGACGGGAGAGGATCTCGTTGGCGCCACTGCGGACGATCTCCGCGTGGAAGCAGCGGTCGGTGACGGCGGCGCCCGCCAGGTCGCCCGCGGCCGCCTGTTCCTTCTGCTGGGCGAGGAGTTCCTCCAGCCGCGCGATGAGCCGCGGCGCCGCCGGTACGGCCTTGCGGACCGCATGCTCCTCGACGAGCTGGCGGGTCTCGACCACGTCCGCGATCTCCTGCGCGGAGACGGGCAGGACGAGCGCGCCCTTCTTCGGGTAGAGCCTGATCAGACCCTCGGCCTCGAGCCGGAGCAGCGCCTCGCGCACCGGCGTACGGGAGACCCCGACGGCGTCGGCCAGTTCGCCCTCGGTGAGCAGCGTCCCCCCTTCGTAACGGCGTTCCAGGACACCCTGCTTGACGTGGGCGTAGACCCGGTCGGCGGCGGGCGGCTGTTTCACCGGAGGGGTGGCGGGCAGGGCGGAGACGGGTGGGGCGGCAGGCATGCGCACATCATAGATACAACACGGACGCATGACGGTTCCCCGTCCAGGATGCGGACCGGCGCGACCCGGCGGCTTCTCGCGCGTTCACCTTTGGGGCTCCCGACGTAACCCACGTCACATCACTAAGTTCCCCTTTCCGTGCATCCCTTTGGGGGCGTGGGGAGTCCGTACGTGAGACGGCACTGCCATGTGCCGTTCTCCCAGGGGCATTTCGCGCATTCGGAGCGTTCATTTTGATTACCGGCATTAAGGGCACGCGATTCCGCAGGGCCGCCGCTGTGACCGTCACGACCGGCGCCGTTCTGGCCGCCGGAGCCTTCGGCGCGGCACCCGCGGGTGCGGTGACCACGCCCACGATCGCCGCCAAGGGCGGCTACGTGATGAACAACGGCACGGCCAAGACCCTCTACACCAAGGCCGCTGACACCAAGCGGTCCACCGGTTCCACGACCAAGATCATGACCGCCAAGGTCGTCCTCTCGCAGTCGAACCTGAACCTGGACACCAAGGTCACCATCCAGAAGGCGTACAGCGACTACGTTGCCCGCAACAACGCCTCCCAGGCCCACTTGATCGTCGGCGACAAGGTCACCGTCCGTCAGCTCCTCTACGGTCTGATGCTGCCGTCCGGCTGCGACGCCGCGTACGCGCTCGCGGACAAGTACGGCTCGGGCTCGACCATGTCCGCCCGTGTGAAGTCGTTCATCGGCAAGATGAACAGCACGGCGAAGTCCCTCGGCATGACGAAGACCAAGTTCGACTCGTTCGACGGCATCGGCAACGGCCACAACTACTCGACCCCGCGCGACCTGACGAAGCTCGCCAGCAGCGCGATGAAGAACAGCACGTTCAAGACGGTCGTGAAGACGAAGTCGTACACGGCGAAGACCGTCACGAAGACCGGCAGCACCCGCACCATGGGCGCGTGGACCAACACCAACGGCCTGCTCAGCAGCTACAGCGGCACCATCGGCGTGAAGACGGGCTCCGGCCCCGAGGCGGGGTACTGCCTCGTCTTCGCCGCCACCCGAGGCGGCAAGACCGTCATCGGCACGGTTCTCTCCTCGACGTCCATCCCGGCCCGCGAGTCGGACGCGAAGAAGCTCATGAGCTACGCCTTCGCCAAGTAGTCCCCGAGGTGGGGGCCATGAGCTCCCGGCGTAAGGGAAAGGGGCCCGCCGCGCACCGCGCGGCGGGCCCCTCCGCCGTACGGCTCCCTTCGTCGCGCGGCGCGGGACGGCCCGGCGCGGACCGCGTCGTCCCGCTCGTCCCGCTCGTCCGGCGCCTTTCCCCGCCGAGTGCCCGGCTCGCGTTCATCGCCGGCTGTCGTACACGCGGCAGTGGTCCCGCGCGACGCGTTCGATGATCTTTCCCCCGCAATCATGAACCTCCCGGCGCCCGGCTGGCATATTCGATTTGCCCCGCTCTACGTTCCGCAGCGGAGGTGGTTCACATGAACGAACCCAGCAAGCGGCCCAGCTCGGCCGAACCGCACGAGGCGATCGACATCAGCGACTTCGTGTTCGCGGCGACCGGTGACCGGATCCGAAGGCTGACCATGCCGGACGGAAACCACTGGTTCCCGTCCGTGGACGTCTGCAAGGAGTTGGGCTACACCACGCCCCGGAAGGCACTCCTCGACCATGTCCCAGAGCAGCATCGAGACAATCTCGAGACAGTGACTGGAGGTCACGGTCTCAGCATTCCCGCAGGCAGGACATGGCGCCGAGACTTGCAGCTGATCGACCTCCAGGGTCTGATCCTCCTCGTCAACGCCTGCACCAAGCCTTCCTGCGCCCCCTTCAAGTTGTGGGTCGCCGAGGTCATCGAGACCGTGCAGCGAGAGGGTTCCTACTCTCTCGAAGAGGCCGAGGTGCAGCCCGCCGACCCGGGCGCGCCCATCGCCTACGCCATGCCCGAACAGGTCGCCGAAGCCATCGTCCGGCTGGAGGAGCTCAACCTGCGGGCGGACGAACAGCACGCCCTCGCCCAGCAGGAGTCGCTCACCCTGCAGCGGACCATGGTCGAGATGCAGCGCGCGACACTCGTCACGCAGCAGGCCATCGCGCAGGCCATGGAGCGCATCGCGGACCGGCTCGACGTCCTGGCCCTCGACCGCCCGGCGCCCACCGCCGCGTTCTCCGCGCACGCGACCGCCGAGTCCGTACTGGCCGACTGGCGGCAGCGGCTCAGCGTGACGTCCGACGTGTGGGCGGTCGCGGTGGTGATCGTGCCGGTCCTGGTCGACGAGGGCGAGCTGCGGCAGCCGCTGGAGTCCATCGCGGCGCGTACGGGACTGTCCGTGCAGCGGGTCAACGACTGCCTGCGGATGCTGCGCAAGCACGCCTGCATCCACTCCCGGGGCGGCGGCGAGAACGGGGCGCCGGTCTACGTGCTCAACCGTCCCTGACCCAGGGCCCGGACGGAGCGGACCGGACGGAGGGGGCGGTCGCAAACAGAAGTTGCGGCCGACCCCTCCGGAGTCGAATCTATCCGATCGGCGCGGCTGTCACGCCCAGGTGATGAGTTTCTTCGGCTGTTCCAGGATCGCCGCCACGTCGGCGAGGACCTTGGAGCCCAGCTCGCCGTCGACCAGGCGGTGGTCGAAGGAGAGGGCGAGCGTCGTCACCTGACGCGGCTTCACCTTGCCCTTGTGGACCCAGGGCTGGAGCTTGATCGCACCGATCGCGAGGATCGCCGACTCGCCGGGATTGAGGATCGGCGTGCCGGTGTCGACGCCGAAGACGCCGACGTTGGTGATCGTCACCGTGCCGCCCTGCATCGCGGCCGGCGAGGTCCTGCCCTCACGGGCCGTCGCCACCAGCTCGCCCAGGGACTCGGCGAGCTGGGGGAGCGTCTTGGTGTGCGCGTCCTTGATGTTCGGGACGAGCAGACCACGGGGTGTGGCGGCGGCGATGCCCAGGTTGACGTAGTGCTTGAGGACGATCTCCTGGGCCGCCTCGTCCCAGGACGCGTTGACGTCCGGGTTGCGCTTGATCGCCACCAGCAGGGCCTTGGCGATGAGCAGCAGCGGGTTCACACGCAGGCCCGCGAGATCCTTGTCCTGCTTGAGCTCCTCGACGAGCCGCATCGTGCGCGTCACGTCGACCGTCACGAACTCGGTGACGTGCGGAGCGGTGAACGCCGAGCCGACCATCGCGGTGGCGGTGGCCTTGCGGACCCCCTTCACCGGGACACGGGTCTCCCGCACCGCGTCGTACGCGGCGACCGGGGCGGGCGCCTGGACGCGGGCGGCCGTCACGGTCTCCTCGACGGACGTCTGCGGGGCCGGCACCGGTGCGGGCGCCACGGCCGCGTGGACGTCCTCACGCGTGATGACGCCGCCCGGGCCGGACGGGGTGACCGACGTCAGGTCGACCCCGAGGTCCTTGGCGAGCTTGCGGACCGGGGGCTTCGCCAGCGGGCGCGGCCTGCCGTGTCCGTTGAGCTCGCCCTGGATCGCGGTGGCCGCGTGGGACACCTCGGACTGCTGCGGGGGGACCTCGACGCCCTTGCGGGGGCGTCGCTTGGTGGAGGACTCGGCCACGCCGTACCCGACGAGGACCGGCTTGCGGCCCGCGGACTTGGGCTCTCCGTCGGCGGGAACCGCCGGGGCCGGCGGCGTCACGGGCACGGGCTCGGCGGCCGGGGCCGCCGCGGGCGCCGCTCCTCCGGCCACGTCCACCGCGATGATCACCTGGCCCACGTCCACCGTCGTCCCCTCGGGGAAGCGGAGTTCGCGCACCACGCCGTCGTACGGGATGGGCAGCTCGACCGCGGCCTTGGCGGTCTCGACCTCGCACACGACCTGGCCGTCGGTGACGGTGTCACCGGGCTGGACGTACCACTTGAGGATCTCCGCCTCGGTGAGTCCCTCGCCCACGTCGGGCATCTTGAACTCGCGGAGCCCCGACGCGTTCTCAGTCATCGTCGTCACGACCCTCTCCTCAGTACGCAAGCGAGCGGTCGACGGCGTCGAGCACCCGGTCCAGGCCCGGAAGGTACTCGTCCTCCAGGCGTGCCGGCGGATAGGGGGCGTGGTAGCCCCCGACCCGCAGGACGGGTGCCTCCAGGTGGTAGAAGCACCGCTCCGTGATGCGGGCGGCGATCTCCGCGCCCGTGCCCAGGAACACCGGAGCCTCGTGCACCACGACCAGGTGGCGGGTCTTCTCCACCGAGGTCTGGACGGAGTCGAAGTCGATGGGCGACATCGAGCGCAGGTCCAGGACCTCGATCGACTTGCCCTCCTCCTGGGCGGCCGCCGCGGCCTCCAGGCAGACCTTCACCATCGGGCCGTACGCGGCGAGCGTCAGGTCGCTGCCCTCACGGGCCACGACCGCCTTGTGCAGCGGGCCGGGGATGGCGTCGGTGTTGACCTCGCCCTTGTCCCAGTAGCGCCGCTTGGGCTCGAAGAAGATCACCGGGTCGTCGCTCTGGATGGCCTGCTGCATCATCCAGTAGGCGTCGCTCGGGTTCGACGGGGAGACCACCTTGAGGCCCGCGACGTGCGCGAAGAGCGCCTCGGGGGATTCGGAGTGGTGCTCCACGGCACCGATGCCACCGCCGTAGGGAATGCGGATGACGACGGGGAGCTTGATCTTGCCGAGCGCCCGCGCGTGCATCTTCGCGAGCTGCGTGACGATCTGGTCGTACGCCGGGAAGACGAAGCCGTCGAACTGGATCTCCACCACCGGGCGGTAGCCCCGCAGGGCGAGGCCGATCGCCGTACCGACGATGCCCGACTCGGCGAGCGGGGTGTCGATGACCCGGTCCTCGCCGAAGTCCTTCTGCAGGCCGTCGGTGACCCGGAAGACACCGCCGAGCTTGCCGACGTCCTCACCCATGATCAGGACCTTGGGGTCGGTGTCGAGGGCCGTGCGCAGCGACTCGTTGATCGCCTTGGCCAGCGCCATCTTTTCCGCAGCCATCGCTACTTGCCCTCCCCTTCGTCCGCGAACGACGCCTGGTAGGCGGCGAACTGGGCTCGCTCCTCGTCGACGAGCGCGTGCCCGTCCGCGTACACGTTCTCGAAGATCGCGAGGTGGTCGGGGTCCGGCATGGCCCGGACGACTTCGCGTACTCGTTTGCCCAACGTCTCGCTCTCGGCCTCGAGTTCCGCGAAGAATCCCTCGTCCGCGTGGTTTGCGGCCTCCAGGTACGCGCGCAGGCGCAGGATCGGGTCCTTCGCCTCCCAGGCCTCGCGCTCCTCGTCCGCCCGGTACTTGGTCGGGTCGTCGGAGGTGGTGTGCGCGCCCATGCGGTACGTGTACGCCTCGACGAGCGTGGGCCCCTCGCCGCGGCGGGCCCGCTCCAGGGCCCACTTGGTCACGGCCAGGCAGGCCAGGACGTCGTTGCCGTCGACGCGGACGCCCGGGAAGCCGTAGCCCTGCGCGCGCTGGTAGAGCGGGACGCGGGTCTGCTTCTCGGTGGGCTCGGAGATCGCCCACTGGTTGTTCTGGCAGAAGAACACGACGGGCGCGTTGTAGACCGCGGAGAAGGTGAACGATTCGGCGACGTCGCCCTGGCTGGAGGCGCCGTCCCCGAAGTACGCGATCACGGCCGAGTCCGCGCCGTCCTTGGCGATGCCCATGGCGTAGCCGGTGGCGTGCAGCGTCTGCGAGCCGATGACGATCGTGTACAGGTGGAAGTTGTTGCCGTTCGGGTCCCAGCCGCCGTTGTTCACACCCCTGAACATGCCGAGCAGGTTGGTCGGGTCGACCCCGCGGCACCAGGCGACGCCGTGCTCGCGGTAGGTCGGGAAGACGTAGTCGTCGTCACGGGTGGCCCGGCCCGAACCGATCTGGGCGGCCTCCTGGCCGAGCATCGAGGCCCACAGGCCCAGCTCGCCCTGGCGCTGCAGAGAGGTGGCCTCGGCGTCGAAGCGGCGGCTCAGCACCATGTCCCGGTACAGGCCGCGCAGCTCCTCGGGGGTGATGTCGGCGACGTACGGGTCGTACGTGGCGTCCGCGACCCGCTCGCCCTCCGGCGTCAGCAGCTGGACGAGTTCGGGGTCCGCGCCCGAAGTACCCGGTGACTTCTTGCCGGCCGCGCCGGTGCCCTTGCCCGCTGCCGTCCTGCTCGCGGCGGTCTTTGAACCGGCCGTACTGGCGCCGCTTTTCGCAGCGGTCGTACCGGCGCTGCGTCGCGGCTTGCGCGCGGCAGTGCTCTCCACGGTCACGTGTGCTCCTCCGTCGGTCCGGCCCCCGGGGTTGCCGGGTGGCTGGGTTCCCCCTTGCTCATCGAGAGCTCGAGGGAGCGGCTCGCCGTTCCAGTACCCGTGCACGGGGTGGGTGCCACTCGGCCGGAACAGGCGTGACAGGTGCCCCGGCGAGCGCCCTGCATCGGTCACGTTACCCAGTGCTCCACATTTCTGTGAAACCCCTCCTGACCTGCGTTTTTGCTTGGATTTCCAACTACTTTTTAGTCGGATTTCCAAGTAGTTCGCGCGGGTCGGGAACAGTTGCTGGTCACAGCACTGGTCGCAGCCTTGCGGGGGGCCGGAACACCGGCACGTTATCCCGGCCACCCCGGGCACGGGAAGAGTGGACCTCCACAGGGCCGAAGGTGGTGTGTGACACTTACTTTGTGCCCGAAAACGGAAAAATTACCGTATTTCTCGTCGATGACCACGAGGTGGTGCGGCGCGGGGTCCACGAGTTGCTCTCCGTGGAGGACGACATCGACGTGGTCGGCGAGGCCGGGACGGCGGCCGACGCGCTGGTACGGATTCCCGCCACGCACCCGGACGTCGCGGTGCTCGACGTGCGGCTCCCGGACGGCAGCGGCGTGGAGGTCTGCCGCGAGATCCGGTCCGCCGACGAGGCCGTCAAATGCCTGATGCTGACCTCCTACGCCGATGACGAGGCACTTTTCGAAGCGATCATGGCGGGTGCGTCGGGCTATGTACTGAAGGCGATCCGCGGCGGTGAACTGCTGGCGGCCGTGCGCGATGTCGCGGCCGGGAAGTCTCTGCTCGACCCGGAGGCCACGGCCCGGGTCCTGGAGAGGCTGCGCGACGGCGGCCCCCGCGGCGACGACCGGCTCGCGCACCTCACCGAGCAGGAGCGCAGGATCCTCGACCTGATCGGCGAGGGGCTGACCAACCGCGCGATAGGCGAGCGGCTGCATCTCGCCGAGAAGACGATCAAGAACTACGTGTCGAGCCTGCTGTCCAAGCTGGGCATGGAGCGGCGTTCCCAGGCGGCCGCGTACGTGGCACGCATCCAGGCGGAGAAGCAGCGCCGCTGACGCACCCGGGCCGACGCGGGCCGGGACCCGGGCCCGTTCGGGACCTATGGCCCCCTCCCCGGGACGGGCGGCACTTGTCGGGGCGGTGCGGATACCGAAGATTGGAAGAATGCCCACCGACGAACAGCTCGCCGTGGACCTGATGCGCCGCACCGATCACGGCCGGGTGGCCGCCAGCCGGCACGCGCTGCCCCTGCTCGCGTCGGCCCGCCACATCGTGGTGGAGGGGCGCGTGCTGCTGCGCATGCACCGGGGCTGCGGAAGCCACCAGGCGTGCGCCGGCGGCGTCATCGCCTACGGCACCGACAACCTGGGTTCCGCGCGGCCCGGCGAGAGCCTGTGGTCCGTGCAGATCGTCGGCCGGTGCGAGACGGTCGAGCCGACCGCGGCCGAGCGGGAGCGTTTTGGACCCGCCCCGCGACTCGTGGACGGCGAACGCTTCGACCCGGTCTATCTGGGCGTCACCCCCCAGTTCTGCACCGTGCACTCCACGGACGATGGCCCGGAACGGCAGTTCCGGCACATCCTGTGACCGTCTCGTGATCAAACATGACTGTGTGTGACAAACGCAGGTCAGGGCCGTATACAGTGTCCTAGCATCTGGCGCGTGCCGCGCTCATCCGTACCCATTCCTGTGATTCACGCGCCCCCTCTGGGCGCCCTCCTCCGCCAGTACGCCGCCGGGTCCGCGCTGACCTGCGACCCCGTCGAACAGGGGCTGCTCAACCGCGGCTACCGACTGCGCACCACCCACGGCCGCTATTTCCTCAAGCACCATTTCGACCCCGAGACGGCCGACCCCGCCGCGATCGCCCGCCAGCACCGGGCGACCCAGCGTCTCGCGGATCTCGGCGTTCCCGTCGCCCCGCCGCTGGCCGGCACCGACGGACGCACCGTCGCCGTCGTCGGAGGCCACGCGTACGCGCTGCACCCCTGGATCGACGGCGGGCACCGGCACGGCGGTCAGCTCACCACGGCGCAGTGCGCCCGGCTGGGGGCCCTCCTCGGGGTCGTCCACGCGAGTCTGGAACGGGTCATGGAGCGGGTGATGGCGACACAGGGACGCGCCCCCGCGAAACCGCCCGCCGAGGCCAGGACCGGCCAGGACCAGGACCAGGGCCACAGCCACAGCCAGGCTTCGAAGGGAACGGCCGACGAGATGGCCGGGACGCCGGAGGTGGCGCCGGAGAGGACGCCGGACAGGGGGCGGGTCGCACAGGTCGGGGCCTCGGTGACGCCGGAGGGCGCCGCGAACACCGGGGCCCGCGCCCAGGAGGGCACCGACCCGGCGCGGGGTGCCGACCCCGTCGACACCTTCGCGCTCATCGACCGCCTGCTCGCCAGGGTGCGCAGCCACCGCCCGCCGGACGCCTTCGACGAACTCGCCCGGCACCGGCTCCTGGAACGGCGCGCCCTCCTGGAGAAGCACGCCGACCGACGGCCTCCGCAGGGCGGCTCGGTGGGCTGGGTGCACGGCGACTTCCACCCGTTCAACCTGCTCTACCGCGACGGCGAACCGGCCGCGATCGTCGACTGGGACCGGCTGGGCGTCCACCCCCGCGCCGAGGAGGCCGTACGCGCCGCGATGATCTTCTTCGTGCGCCCCGTCGGCGCGCTCGACCTGGCCAAGGTGCGGGCCTACGCGCGCGCGTACCGGCGCGCGGCGGGCGCGGGGCCCGCCGAACTGGCGGCCGCCGTGCACCGCGTGTGGTGGGAACGGCTCAACGACTTCTGGATGCTGCGCTGGCACTACGAGCGCGGCGACACCCGTGCCGACCCCCAGTTCCCGGCGGCCTCGGCGCTGGCGGTGTGGTGGACACGGGAGTACGACGCGGTGTGCGAGGCGTTCACGGGCTGATCCGCGGCCGGGTGGGGCCACGGGAACACCCCGGGAGACGGCCAGGACACCCCGCGAGGGCGCTTCCGGGGCCCGCGAACGCCCACGCGCGCGTGGCGCCCGTTTCCGGGCCTCACGCGCGCGTGGAGGGCGTTTCGGTGGGATCCCCTCAGGGATTCGCGGTGTTGCCCTGAGTGTCGCCACCACCGTCCCCGGTGGGGTCCGGGGAGACCGGCGCGTCGGTGCTCGGCTCGTTCGACGGCTGCGAGGGCGTCGACTTCGTCGGGGTGTCCGAGGGCTCGTCGGACGGCTCGTCCGAGGGCTTGCTGCTGTAGCTCTCGGACGGGGTGTCCGACGGCGTGTAGTCCGAACCGGGGTCCGAGCCCGTGCCGTTGTCCGTGGAACTGTCCGTCGAGGTGTCCGTGGAGTCGTCGCTCGGGCTCGCGCTGGTCTCGTCGCCCTTGTCGGACGGCGTGACCTTGGGCGACTGGGTCGTACCGGTGCCGCCGCTGCCGCCGCCACCGGTGTTGTTGAGCGCGAGTGCTACACCCGCCGCGATCGCGATCACCGCGAGCACCGCGAGGATCCACAGCTTGCCGCGGCCGCCGCCCCCGCTGCCGTGCCCCTCGAAGCCGCCGTCGTCCCCGCCGCCGTACGGCGGGATGATCGGCCCCGGGATCTGCGTGGTGCCGGAGTCGCCCGGGTGCGGCAGCGCGGTCGTGCCCGCGAAGCCCGCCGACGGGCTGTGCAGGCCCTCGTGCACGGTGACCGGCCCGGTGTTCCAGCTGCCGGTGTGTCCGCCCTGGTCGTACAGCATCTGCAAGCCGTACTGGACGAGCCCGCGCATCTCCTCGGCGGTCTGGAACCGGTCGTCCGGCTCCTTCGCGAGCGAGCGCATGACCAGCCCGTCGAGCTCCGGCGGCGCCCCCGCCGCGACCTCGGACGGAGGGACCGGGATGTCCTGGACGTGCTGGTAGACCACCGACAACGGCGTCTCACCGGTGAACGGGGGCCGCAGCGCGAGAAGTTCGTAGAGCAGGCAGCCGGTGGCGTACAGGTCGGAGCGGTGGTCGACGGCCTTGCCGAGCGCCTGCTCCGGGGAGAGGTACTGCGGCGTTCCCATGACCATGCCGGTCTGGGTCATCGTCGACTGCGCGCCGTGCAGGGCGCGCGCGATGCCGAAGTCCATCACCTTCACGGCGCCGGTCTGCGTGATGATCACGTTCGCCGGCTTGATGTCGCGGTGCACGATGCCGTGCTGGTGCGAGTAGGCCAGCGCCTCCAGCACGCCCGAGACGATGATCAGCGCCTGCTCGGGTCCGGGGGCCTCGGCGTTGATGAGCAGGTCACGAATGGTGTGGCCCTCGACCAGCTCCATCACGATGTACGGGACGACCCCGTGCCCGACCACGTCCTCGCCGGAGTCGTACACGGCGACGACGGCGTGGTGGTTGAGTCCGGCCACCGACTGGGCCTCGCGCGTGAAGCGGGCCTTCGAGACGGGGTCCTCGGCCAGATCCGAGCGGAGCAGTTTGACCGCGACGGTGCGCCCGAGGCGCACGTCCTCGGCCGCGAACACCTCGGCCATGCCGCCCCGGCCTAGTCTGTGGGTCAACCGATACCGGCCATCCCCCACAAGTCCGCCGTTACCCCACATCTCCGGCGCATCTGACATACCGCCGCCAGTCGCCTCGGGGTCGGACGGGCCCTGAGCGCGCTGCTGCTGTGCCATCAGTCCTCGCCGTCGTTTCTGCCCGCGGTCTGCGCGGTGGTTGTTACGGTCTCCGTCGGGCCACGCTACAGGCTCGGCGTGGGGTGCCGGTCCGAGATGGAATCGAGATGGACCGGTCATCCAACCCGCCCCGGGTAGCCTCGCGCAAATCCTGTGTACCGCCCGTACGGCACCTGTAACGCTTCCGCGACGCTTCTTTCGCGTACGGTCACGGAACGGGCACCGAGCTTGACGTGTCACCGCCCTCGGGCAGACTTGGCCGGGAATAAGCCAATCGATCACCGGAGCACAGGTGATCACAGTCGATCGATTCGATCACAGTCAATCGATCACGGACCGCGGGAGCAACCAACCGACGCTGCCGCCGTGCCGATGGGGGACGCAGAACATGAGCCAGGACGGCGCACAGGGCCGGTACGCGGGGCGCGCGGTCGCCGGCGGCCGCTACCAGCTGCGCGATCTGCTCGGCGAGGGCGGCATGGCCTCGGTGCATCTCGCGTACGACTCGGTACTCGACCGCCAGGTGGCGATCAAGACACTGCACACGGAGCTCGGCCGTGAGCAGGCCTTCCGCGAGCGTTTCCGCCGCGAGGCCCAGTCGGTGGCCAAGCTCACGCACACGAACATCGTCTCGGTCTTCGACACCGGCGAGGACGACCTCAACGGCATGACGACGCCGTACATCGTCATGGAGTACATCGAGGGCAAGCCGCTCGGCTCGGTCCTCGACGCGGACATCCAGCAGTACGGCGCCATGCCCGCCGACAAGGCCCTGAAGATCACCGCGGACGTGCTGGCGGCCCTGGAGATCAGCCACGAGATGGGTCTGGTCCACCGGGACATCAAGCCGGGCAACGTGATGATGACGAAGCGGGGCGTCGTCAAGGTGATGGACTTCGGCATCGCCCGCGCGATGCAGTCCGGGGTCACCTCGATGACCCAGACCGGCATGGTCGTCGGCACCCCGCAGTACCTCTCTCCCGAGCAGGCGCTCGGCAGGGGCGTGGACGCCCGGTCCGACCTGTACTCGGTCGGCATCATGCTGTTCCAACTGGTCACCGGACGGCTGCCGTTCGAGGCGGACTCACCGCTGGCCATCGCGTACGCGCACGTCCAGGAAGAGCCGGTCGCGCCCTCCTCGGTCAACCGCTCGCTGCCGCCGGCCGTGGACGCGCTGATCGCCCGGGCGCTGAAGAAGAACCCGAACGAGCGTTTCCCGAGCGCCGAGACGATGCGCGACGAGTGCCTGCGCGTGGCCCAGTCGCTCCACGCCGTCCCGCCGAGCATCGTCCCCGGCGCCAGGACCTCGAGCGGCGCGGGCGTGGGCTCCGCCGTCTTCCCGCCGGTCGACCAGTCATCGATGCCGACACCGGGTCCCGTGCAGACCCCGTACCAGCCGGGCCCCTACGGCGCGCCGACCCCGCCCCCGACGTCCCCGGCGTACGGCTATCCCCAGCAGGGCGGCTACCAGCCGGCCCATCAGACCACGCCGTACGCCCCGCAGCACGGTGTGCCGACCCCGCCGCCGTACAACCTCGCGCCCCAGCACGTGCCGTCCGCCACGGGCGGTCCGGGGGGCCGCGGGAGCAACAAGGGGGTCGTCATCGGGTCGATCGTGGTCGCGATCGTCGCGGTCGGCGGTCTGATCACCGCGCTCTCGATGAACGACGGCGGCGGCAACGACGACAAGGGCGGCGGCCGCACGAGCACGTCGCCGTCCGTGGTGGCGAGCCACCGGGGTCCGGACACCTCGAAGACGATCGACACGGAGAAGTGCACGAATCCACAGGAGTCGTACGACGACCCGGACAAGATCCAGGTTCCGGACTTCACCTACCGGTACATCAAGTCGGTCAAGTCCTGCTTCCAGGCCGCGGGCTGGCGGATGAAGCAGACCCGTGTCGACGAGAACACGTACGGCGAGGGCACGGTCATGGAGCAGTTCCCCACCGCCGGAACGGACGTCGACCCGAAGGACATGCCCGAGATCGAACTCAAGGTCTCGACCGGCGACCCGTCCTGAACGGCCGGTGACGACCGGTCCCCGCCGACCGGTCCCCGCCGGTCGCTGCCACCGGTCGCCGACGACGGGTGACCACCCGCTCGACGGCCGGAAGCAGGAAACGGGCCCGGCACCTGCGTGCCGGGCCCGACCTGTCCGTACCGTACCGTCGCCTGTTTCCCGTCCCGCGGTGCCGCCGGGACCTACAGGTACGGGCCGCCCGAGCGGCCGCCCGTGCGCGGATCCTCGTCACCTTCCACGCCGCCGACGCCCGGCGGAAGGGCACGGCGCATCTGCTCCAGCTGTGCCCTGGCCGCCATCTGCTGCGCGAACAGGGTCGTCTGGATTCCGTGGAAGAGACCCTCGAGCCAGCCGACCAGCTGCGCCTGCGCGATCCGCAGCTCGGCGTCGCTGGGGGTCGCGTCGTGGGTGAAGGGCAGTGACAGCCGTTCCAGTTCCTCGACCAGTTCGGGTGCCAGGCCGTCCTCCAGCTCCTTCACGGAGCTGGCGTGGATCTCCTTGAGCCGGACCCGGCTCGCCTCGTCCAGGGGCGCGGCGCGCACCTCTTCGAGGAGTTGCTTGATCATGCTCCCGATGCGCATGACCTTGGCTGGCTGTTCGACCATCTCTGTCACCGGGACCTCGCGGGAGTCCTCGTCACCGGTGCCACCGAGAGTCATTCCGTCCTGGCCCACGACCAGGATCTGGGGGTTCTCCGGCGACCGTTCGTTCCTCGGCATCTCCATGCCGCCATTGTCTCGCACCCCTCCACCTCATCACGCTGGCGCCCCCCCACACAGGGTGATCCACTCGGCCGGTCACCGTCGAGATGCCGGGAAGAGGGCGTCATGTGAGGCTTGCCCCAATGATCATGGGACTCCTCTACCGGGAGGGGGTCACGGGCGTGACTCCATGGCTCGGCCCACCCCGCGGGCTGATATTGCTGCTGCTTCTGGCGACCACCGCGGCATCCCCGTTGTGCGCCGCCTCGTACGCGGCCGCGTCCTCCGCGCCACCGGCCACCTCGCCGCCCGCCGCACCGTCCGCTTCGTCCTCCGCGTCACCGTCGCGCCGGCCGTCCGCGTCGCCGTCCGCACCGCCCCGCCGGCCGTCCGCGTCGCCGCCCCGCGCGCCATCCGCCCCACCGTCGCACTCGCCGTCCCGCGCGCCATCCGCCCCGCCATCGCACTCGCCGTCCCGCGCGCCGTCGCGCTCGCCATCCGTCGCGGCCGCCGCTTCGGCCCCCGGATCAGCCCCCGGATCGGCCCCCGCCAAAGCGCCGTCCGTCGCGGAGGCGGCCGGGCCGACACCGGCCGCCGCGGACTCCCGCGCGGGAAGCGACGCGGGGGCGGGCCGTGTGCGGCCCGGACGCGAGGAGAGGAACCAGGGGGAGAGTGAGCACGACGAGGACACCGCGCCGACGTACACCGACCGGGACCCCGTCGAGGAGGGCCCCGGATCCGGGGCCCTGCAGGACGGCGTGGGCGGGACGGGAGACGTCACCACCGGGCCGCCGCCGAACGCGGCCGTCCCCGTCGAGCAGCACGTCGTCGGCCCCGGCAACGGCCCGGCACGGCCGATGCTCCGGATCCTGCCCCTGGGCGGCGGTCTGATCCTCATCGGCCTGGGGCTGGGGATGGCCTTCGTCGCCCTGCGCCTGCGGCGTGGCTGAGCGGCCCGCCCGGCCACGCCCCACCGCCACGCCCATCGCCACCGGCCCCTCATGGGGGCGCTGGAGGGCGCCTGGGCACGCGTCAGGGAGCGATGAGCAGCACCTTGCCGATGTGACCGCTCTCCTCCAGGATCCGGTGCGCCGCCGCGGCCTCGTTCATCGGCAGCTCGCGGTCGACCACCGGGCGCACGTGACCGGAGTCGATCAACGGCCACACGTGCTCGCGTACGGCAGCGACGATCGCCGCCTTCTCGCCGAGCGGACGGGCGCGCAGCGAGGTCGCGCTGACGGCGGCCCGCTTGGTGAGGAGCGCGCCGATGTTCAGCTCGCCCTTGGCACCGCCCTGCAGGCCGATGATCGCGAGTCGTCCGTTGACGGCGAGGGCCCGCACGTTGCGGTCGAGGTACTTGGCGCCCATGTTGTCGAGGATGACGTCGGCGCCCGCCCCGTCCGTGGCCCGCTCGATCTCCTCGACGAAGTCCTGCTCGCGGTAGTTGATCAGGATGTCCGCGCCGAGCTCGGCGCAGAAGTCGAGTTTCTCCTTGGTGCCCGCCGTGACGGCGACCTTCGCGCCCACGGCCTTGGCGAGCTGGATCGCCATGGTGCCGATGCCGCTGGAACCGCCGTGCACGAGCAGGGTCTCGCCCGGACGCAGGTGGGAGATCATGAAGACGTTCGACCAGACGGTGCAGGCCACCTCGGGCAGCGCCGCGGCCCGATCGAGGTCCAGGCCCTCGGGTACGGGCAGCAACTGTCCGGCCGGGACGACGACCTTCTCGGCGTACCCACCGCCCGCGAGCAGCGCGCACACCTCGTCACCGACGGCCCACCCCGAGACACCCGGCCCGCTCTCGACGATGCGTCCCGCGCATTCGAGGCCGGGGTAGGGGGACGCTCCGGGCGGCGGGGCGTAGAAGCCCTGCCGCTGCATCAGGTCGGCGCGGTTGACCGCGCTCGCCACCACCTCGACGAGGACTTCGCCCTCGCCGGGCACGGGGTCCGGGACCTCGTCCCACACCAGCGCCTCGGGCCCACCAGGTTCAGGAATCGTGATCGCGTACATGAGGGCGACGCTACTCCTGCGGGAGGGAACGGGTGCCCGGCGCCACCGGTGGACGCGGAGCGACCCGCACGATCGTGATGAGGCGGTCGGTCAGCTGGAGCGTTCCGACGGCCGGATCGTCGTAGCCCAGCACCCGATGCCCCCGTACGACGCTCACCACCAGGTCGCCGGTCTCGCGTACACCCTTGCCCACCTCGGCCTTTATGACCGGACGTTCGACGATCTCGAGCCCGCTGCCCTGCTGGATGAGGTCCTCCATGACCAGGCCCGCGCTGGGGCTGAGCACGGAGAGTCCGAGGAGCCGTCCCGCCGCGCTGGCGCTGGTGATGACGGCGTCGGCGCCCGACTGCCGCAGCAGCGGCGCGTTCTCCTCCTCGCGCACCGCGGCGACGATCTTCGCCTGGCGGTTGAGCTGCCGGGCGGTCAGCGTGACCAGCACGGCCGTGTCGTCGCGCTGGGTCGCGATGATGATCTGCCGCGCCCTCTGGACCTCGGCCCGCACCAGCACGTCGCTGCGGGTCGCGTCCCCGACGACCCCCGTGTATCCGGCGGCCGTCGCCGCGTCGACCGCCTCGGAGCTGGGGTCGACGACCACGACCTGTTCCTTGCGCAGTCCCGTGGCACAGACGGTCTGCACCGCCGACCGCCCCTTGGTCCCGAAGCCGACAACAACCGTGTGGTCCCTCAAGGTCCGCCCCCTCCAGCAGTCTTCCGCATGCACCCTATGAACCTGGCGACGGTGCCGACGCTACTGCCAACGGGTACGACGCCACTGCCGACAGGACGGCGAGCCCGCGTTCCTCCGGAGGGCGCGCCGCTCGCCTTCCGGCGGCTCCGGTCGCGGTCGGGGTCACGGTCGGGGTCGTACTCGCGGTCCCGGTCGGGGTCGCGGTCGCGGTCCCGTCAGGGGAGCGACGTGCCGGATTCCGCGGCCTGCGTGCGGGGGGACGTTCGTCCGGGACCATGGTCACCGTGCTGACCGACCGGATCACCGCCGCAGGGGGCAAGCCATGAACCACGAGAAGCAGCCTCTCCCCAGACCCGAGAGGTTCTCGATCCTCCGATCCCTCTGGCACCGGTCGCGGGGCGAGGCCATGGAGGACGCCGAAGCCGGACGCTCCATCACCATGCCCGCCGAGAAGGCGCTGCCGCCGCTCCAGCAGGTCCTGCGCCGACTGGCCATGGCGCTGTTGGTGCTGGCCGTGACGACGCTTCTCGTCTGGGTCGACCGTGACGGCTACAACGACAACGCGGACGGCCGCGTCGACTTCCTGGACGCCGCGTACTACGCGACCGTCACCCTCTCGACCACCGGGTACGGCGACATCACTCCGGTGAGCGACGCCGCCCGGCTCACCAACATCCTCGTCATCACGCCGCTGCGCGTGCTGTTCCTGATCATCCTGGTCGGCACCACGCTCGAGGTCCTCACGGAACGCACCCGCCAGCAGGTGCGCGTCCACCGGTGGCGTTCGCGCATGCGGGATCACGTCGTGGTCGTCGGATACGGCACCAAGGGGAGGCACGCCGTCGAGTCGCTGCTGAACCAGGGCACACCGAAGGACCACATCGTCATCGTCGATCCGCAGCGCAAGGCCGTCGAGGCCGCCGGCAACGACGGGCTCGTGGCCGTACTCGGTGACGCGACACGCACCGACACCCTTCGCAAGGCCGAGTTGCAGACCGCCGCACGCGTCATCGTCGCCCCGCAGCGCGACGACACCGCGGCACTGGTCACGCTCACCGCGCGCCAGCTCAACAAGCGGGCGACTCTCGTCGTCGCGGTCCGGGAGGACGAGAACGTCCCCCTGATCAGACAGAGCGGCGCGGACACCGTGGTCACGAGTTCCAGCTCGGCCGGCCGTCTTCTCGGCGTGTCCGTGGCCAGTCCGCACGCGGCCGACACCCTGGAGGACCTGATGACCCACGGCAGCGGACTCGATCTCGTCGAACGCGCGGTGGCCGAGGACGAGGTGGGCCGCTCTCCGCGCGAGTGCTCCGATCTCGTCGTCGCCGTCGTACGGCGCAAGAGGGTGTTGGACTACACCGACCCGGAGGCCTCGGCTCTTCAGCTCGGAGACCGGGTGATCAGCATCAGGCAGAGCCTTCCGAGCAGTTGACCGGCCCGGACACGCTGACGACGCACCAGATCCCCGTCTCCGCCGCGGTATGCGGTGCGGTATGCGGTGCGCCCTGCTTTTGCACCCGTCCGGTCCCCCGACATCACACGTTGGACATGCCCGATATGACAGCTATTGCAGGCATTAGTACGTTCAACGCAGGTCGGCTGTCCGGCCGACGTCTCCGAGGCAGAGAGAAGTCCCATGCCCACGCGTACTTTCGCCGTGGCCGCCGCCGTAGGCGCAGCGGCCTTCGCCACCACCGGCATCACCTACGCCTCGCCCACCGAGTCCACGCAGGCCGCCCCGTCCGTCCAGCGGGCGGTCTCCTCCGTCCAGAAGGCGGCGCCGTCCGTGCAGAAGGCGGCCCCGTCCACACAGAAGGCCGTCCCCGCCACGCCTCCCCTCGATGGCGGCACCGCGAGTGGGAACAAGGGCGAGGAGGGCGGGGGCGGCGATCGCGAGGGCGGTGACCGCGGGGGCCGCGGCCATGGCTCGGACCGCGAGGGACCCGGGTACATCTACTTCAACGAGCGGACGTACTCCGGCTCCATCGAGGGCTGCATCGCCGCCGCCAGCGGGCTGGGCGCCAACAGCTTCAGCATCGAGAACGACAGCAGGAGGACCGTCGAGGTCTACCGCGGATTCAACTGCAACGGCGGCTCCCCGGTCGCCACCGTCGGCCCCCACGGCGCCACCCACGGCGTGGTGACCAGTCCCGTCAACGGAGACGCGTTCGGAACCGACGCACTGATCGCCGGTGCCATGTTCGGTGACGACGGTGCCGTGGGCAGCTTCCGGGTGATCAACGACAACGAGTGGTGACCGGCCCCCGCTTCAGCCGCCGCCCCTCCCGGACGGCCTGAGCACGGTCCGGACGTTTCACGTGAAACACGGCCCGATCCTCCTCACCGTCCGGAGCGTGAGCCGGCTCCGTCCCGGCGTCCTGACTCATGCGGAGCAGGTTCAGCCGCCGGCCAACGCCCAGGGCAGATCCAGGAGTTCCAGCTCCTGACCCGGGTGGGCTCCACCGGGCGGAACGACCGCGAGGGCGTCGGCGGCGGCGATGCCGCGCAGCATGGCCGGACCGTTGTAGCGCAGCGGAACCGCCAGGTCGCCGTGCAGGGTGACGGGGATGAGCCGGGTGTCGTACGGGTGGCCGTGCACCCCGTCCCTGACGGGCAGCGTGTACGGCTCCGGCGCCACCCGCCCCGCCAGGATGCGCAGCAGCGGCTCGGCGAGTGTGAGCAGGCCGGAAATGGCCGCGAGGGGGTTGCCGGGCAGGCCGACGAGATGCTGGTTCTCCTTGGTGCGGGCCAGCAGCATGGGGTGGCCGGGGCGCACGGTGACCCCGTCGACGAGGAGAGGGGCGCCGAGACGGCTCAGGGTGGGATGGACGTGGTCGAGGGGGCCCGCGGCGGTGCCGCCGGTCGTGACGATCAGGTCGGCGCCGGATGCGGTGATCGCCTTGTGCAGGGCTTTGGCGTCGTCGCCCAGTCTGCGCACGGCCACGACGTCGGCGCCGAGCGCGCGCAGCCAGGGCGGCAGCATCGGGCCGAGCGCGTCCCGGATCAGGCCCTCCTGGGGGAGTCCCCGGGTGAGCAACTCGTCACCGAGGACGAGCACTTCGACACGTGCGCGGGGGATGACGGCGAGGGTGTCGTATCCGGCGGCCGCGGCGAGGCCGAGCACGGCGGGAGTCACCAGCGCGCCGGTGGGCAGAAGCTGGTCGCCGCTGCGGCATTCCTGGCCGCGTGGCCGGATGTCCTGCCCGTGCACGACCGAGGGCGTTCCTCCGGGCCGCCCGGAGCCGTGGTCTGCGGGGAGGGTCGCGTGCAGCCTCCCCTTGTCGTCGATACGCCCGTGTTCGCTGCGCAGGACGGCGGTGGCGTCCCGCGGGACGCGTGCGCCGGTGGCGATCCGCACCGCCTCGCCGTCGGTGAGGTGCTCCGGCTTCGCGTGGCCCGCGAGGACGCCCTCCTCGCGAACGTCCCAGGGGCCGGGGCCGGCCACCGCCCAGCCGTCCATCGCGGAGGTGTCGAAGGAGGGCAGGTCCGTGAGCGCGGTGAGTGGCGCGGCGGTCACCAGACCCAGGGCGGCGTCCAGGGGGACGGAGACGGGAGCGCGGCGCGGCAGTGAACGGGCGGCCCGCTCGGCGCTCGTACGCGCGCCGGGCCAGGAGGTGGACTTGTGCTGTCCGCGGTGCTCGCTCCGCGCGGTGTGCGAGGGAATCTCGGTCTCGGGCGCGGGTGTACGGGCCGCGGCGTCGCCGTGGCCTCGCCCGGGGTCCGCCGGGCGTCGGGGGTCCTTGACCAAGGCCAGGGCCTCCTCCACGTCGAATTCGTCGGTGTCCCGGCCGACGCGGGCGTCCTGCGAGGTCATCAGGCGTCCGGGGCGGCGTGGGAACCGGGTTCGGCGCCGGATCCTGTTCCGGGATCGGCTGCGGATCCTGTTCCGGGACCGGCTGCGGGGGTGTCGCCGGGGGTGTCCTCGTCGGCCCAGCGCAGCGCCAGCGCCACGGCCTTGCGGGCGGCCTCGGCCACGGCCTCGGGGCCTCCCCCGGCCCGCGCGGCCGCGTATCCCACGAGGAACGTGGTCAGCGGTGCCGCGGGCCGCGCCACTCCGTGCGCGGCGTCGCGGGCCAGGTCGAGCAGGACGCCGGTGTCGACGTCCAGGTCGATGCCCAGCTCGTCCTTGACTGCGGAAATCCATTCATCCAACACGTGCCCATGCTCCCTGATACGTGCCCGGGCGGCGGCGATGTCGCCCCAGGTGTCGCAGTCGAAGGACGCGACGGGGTCGGAGATGCGGGTGAGATCCAGCGCGGCCGTGAGCCGTCGCAGCGGCAGGCCGGTGAGTCCGCCGTGCGCGGCGGCGAGCACGGCCAGTTCCCGGCGCAGGGCCCCCGCGCGGTACACGGCCACGAGCGGCTGGTCGCGGCCGTCGGGATCGCTGAGCAGTACGCCCTCGGGGCGCCCCGGGCCGCGCGGGCCGTCGCTCCCCCGCAGGGTGTCCAGCAGACGTCCCACCGTCCCCTCGTCCAGGAACGGCAGGTCGGCGGAGAGCACCACGACGTCCTGCGCCGACGTGCGGCGCAGCCCGGCGTCGAGCGCGGCCAGCGGTCCCCCGCCCGGCGGCTCCTCGTGCGCCCACCGCACGGGGCGCACGGTGGTTCGGGGCTCGGCCACGACCACCGTGGTGGTGGCCGAGGCACAGGCGGCGAGCACCCGGTCGAGCAGTGGGCGCCCGCCCACCCGCACCCCGGGTTTGTCCGCGCCGCCCAGCCGCCGGGCGGCACCGCCTGCGAGCACGACGGCGTCGTACGGGGCGGCGGGGCCCGGGGCGCCCGGTGGCTCGTACGCGGTCATTCCCCGAGTATGCGGGCCGCGGCGATCACAGGGAACGCAGGAGCACCGCCGGCTGTTCGACACAGTCCGCCACGTACCGCAGGAAGCCGCCCGCCGTGCCGCCGTCGCACACCCGGTGGTCGAAGGTCAGCGAGAGCTGGACGACCTGCCGCACCGCCAGCTCGCCCTGGTGCACCCAGGGTTTGGGGATGATCCGGCCGACGCCGAGCATGGCCGCCTCGGGGTGGTTGATGATCGGCGTGGAGCCGTCGACGCCGAACACCCCGTAGTTGTTCAACGTGAAGGTGCCGCCCGTGAGGTCGCCAGGGGTCAGGGTCCCCGTCCGCGCGGCCTCGGTCAGCCGGGCGAACTCTGCGCTCAGCGACTGCGCGTCGCGGGTGTGCGCGTCCCGGACGACGGGGACGACGAGTCCGCGTTCGGTCTGTGCCGCGAAGCCGAGGTGGACGTGGCCGAGCCGGACGATCTCCCGGGCTTCCATGTCGACGGTCGAGTTGAGCTCGGGGTGGCGGGCCAGCGCGGCGGTGCAGATCCGGGCCAGCAGCGCGAGCAGGGAGATCTTCGGTCCGCCGGCGGCGTTCATCACCGCGCGGGCGGCGAGGAGTTCGGTCGCGTCGGCGTCCACCCAGCAGGTCGCGTCGGGGATCTCGTGCCGGCTGCGGGAGAGCTTGTCGGCGACGGCGCCGCGGATGCCCCGCAGGGGGACCCGGGTCCCGGCCGCGGGTGCGACGGCGGACGCGGTGGCCGGCGTGGCGTGGGTGGTTCCGGGCGTGCGGGGGACCGCGAGGGTCTCCGGCTGCCGGGTGGTGCCGTCGGCCGAGCGCGACGCGTGCTCCACGTCCGCCCGCAGGATCAGTCCGTCGGGACCGGATCCCGTCAGCTCCCGCAGGTCCAGGCCGTTCTCCCGGGCGATCCTGCGCACCAGCGGGGAGATGACGGGGACAGGACCGGTCGCCCGTTCCCCCGCGTTCCCGCGCCCCCGCGTGTCCGTCGGTCCCCGCCCGTCCGTGCGCTCCGGCACCGCCGTCCGGGCGCCGGAGCCCCGGCCCGCGCCGAGCGGTCCGGACGTGCCGTCCGCTCCCCGGGCCGCGGCCGGGGAGCCGCCGTTCGACAGGGCTCCCCCGGTAGCCCGGACGGGCGCGACCGGGCTGGTCCGCACCCTCCTGCGCCGCGCCGGAGGCGCCCCCGTGCCGTAGCCCACGAGCACATTGCCGGACCCTTCGTCCGCGCCGCCGGAGGCGGGCGCGTCGCCGCCGACCGCGACCGTCAGCAGGGGGGATCCGACCGGCAGTTCCGTGCCCTCCTCGCCGAAGCGGGCCGTGACCACGCCCCCGTAGGGACACGGGACCTCGACCATCGCCTTGGCGGTCTCGACCTCCACGACGGGCTGGTCGACGGCGACGACGTCACCGACCTCCACGAGCCAGCGGACGATCTCCGCCTCCGTGAGGCCCTCGCCGAGGTCGGGAAGCCTGAACTCCAGTACCTGGGCCATCAGTTGCCCGCCTCCCACTGCAGACGCGCCACGGCGTCCAGGATCCGGTCGACGCCGGGCAGATGGTGCCGCTCCAGCATCGGCGGCGGATACGGGATGTCGAACCCGGCGACACGCAGCACCGGCGCCTCCAGGTGGTGGAAGCAGCGTTCGCTCACCCGGGCCGCTATCTCCCCGCCGGGGCCGCCGTAACCGCCCGACTCGTGCACGACGACCGCGCGGCCGGTCCGCCGCACCGACGCCGCCACCGTCTCGTCGTCGAAGGGGACGAGGGAGCGCAGATCGACGACCTCGAGGTCCCAGCCCTCGGCCCGCGCGGCCTCGGCGGCCTCCAGGCAGACGGGCACGGACGGCCCGTAGGTGATGAGCGTGGCGCTGCGGCCCGGCCGGCGCACCACCGCACGGCCTATCGGCTCCACGGACCGCGGCTCGTCGGGGTTCCAGGAGTCCTTCGACCAGTACAGCCGCTTGGGCTCCAGGAAGACGACCGGATCGTCGGAGGCGATGGAGGCGCGCAGCAGCCCGTAGGCGTCGGCGACCGTCGCGGGCGTGACGACATGAAGCCCCGGAGTCGCCATGTAGTACGCCTCGGAGGAGTCGCTGTGGTGCTCGACGCCACCGATGCCGCCGCCGTACGGGACACGGATGGTCAGGGGCAGCGGCATGGCACCGCGGGTGCGGTTGCGCATCCGCGCCACGTGCGAGATCAGCTGCTCGAAGGCCGGGTAGGCGAAGGCGTCGAACTGCATCTCCACGACCGGCCGCAGTCCGTACATCGCCATGCCGACGGCCGTGCCGAGGATGCCCGCCTCGGCGAGCGGGGTGTCCGTGCAGCGGTCCTCGCCGAACTCCTTGGCGAGCCCGTCGGTGACGCGGAAGACCCCGCCGAGGGTGCCGACGTCCTCGCCCATGACGTGGACGCTCGGGTCGGCGGCCATGGCGTCGCGCAGCGCGCGGGTGAGGGCCTGCGCCATGGTGGCGGGTTTGAGGGCGACGGTGGTCATCGGCCCCCGCCTTCCGACTCGGATCCGGCGGCGGAGTCCGGTTCGGCCCCGGCCGCCAGCTCCGCACGCAACTGCGCTTCCTGTTCGCGCAGTTGTGGTGTGGGCTCGGCATACACATGCGCGAACAGGTCCATGGGGTCGAGCACCGGGTCCTGGTTCATCCGGGCGCGCAGGTCCGCGGCCATCGTCTCGGCGGCCGCGCGGGCGGCCTGTATGCCCTCCTCGTCGAGGAGACCGCGCCCGGTCAGCTCCTGCTCCAGAAGCACGATCGGGTCGTGCGCGCGCCAGGTCTCGACCTCGGAGTCGCCGCGGTAGCGGGTGGCGTCGTCGGCGTTCGTATGGGCCTCGATGCGGTACGTCACGGCCTCGACGAGCGTCGGGCCGCCGCCCGCACGCGCGTGGCGCACGGCGTCGCTCAGGACCTCGTGCACGGCCGCCGCGTCGTTCCCGTCGACCAGGCGCCCGGGCATTCCGTAGCCGACGGCCTTGTGGGCCAGCGACGGAGCCGCGGTCTGCTTGTCGAGCGGGACGGAGATGGCGAAGCCGTTGTTCTGGACGAGGAAGACGACCGGGGCCTGCCACACGGCGGCGAAGTTCAGCGCCTCGTGGAAGTCGCCCTCGCTGGTGCCGCCATCGCCCACCAGGGCGAGCGCGACCACGTCGTCACCCTTGAGCCGGGCGGCGTGCGCGAGGCCCACCGCGTGCGGAAGCTGGGTGGAGAGCGGGGTGCACAGCGGGGCGATGCGGTACTCGCGGGGGTCGTACCCGGTGTGCCAGTCGCCGCGCAGGAGGGTCAGGGCCTGGACGGGGTCGAGGCCGCGGGCGACTGCGGCGAGGGTGTCGCGGTAGCTGGGGAAGAGCCAGTCGCGCTCCTCCAGGACGAGCGCTGCGGCGACCTCACAGGCCTCCTGGCCCGTGCTGGAGGGGTACACCGCGAGGCGGCCCTGCTTGGTGAGTGCCGTGGCCTGCGTGTTGTAGCGGCGGCCTCGCACCAGCTCCGTGTACAGACGGCGCAGCAGATCCGGGTCGACCTGTGCGGCCGCTTCGGTGCCGAGGACGCGATGGGGCAGCGCGTCGGGCAGCAGCGGCGCGGGGTCGGTGCGGGGCTGCCAGGCGGGCGGCGGCGTGGGCCGGTAAGCACCTCGCTGCTCCATGACCGTCATGACGGCACCTCCTCGTGGGAGCGGCTCGGGACGCATCACGGTTGTGATGCGCCTCACCTACCGATTGTTCGGTCGTCGGCACATTTTGGCTACAGGCACCCGCAGGCTGTGGACAAACGGTTCTGCACAGCCTGAGATGGACGCAGTACGTCCATGGTAGGGAGGCGGGGGGACATGGCACCTGAACAAATGGCCGAACCGCCGGAGGCCGGCGCCGTCGCGCCGCCCGCCCGTCCGCTCGACGCGATCGACCAGGACATCCTGCAGATGCTCCAGGCGGACGGCCGCGCCTCCATACGTTCGGTGGCCGAACGGGTCCACGTGTCACGGGCGAACGCCTACGCGCGGATCAACCGCCTCATCGAGGACGGCGTGATCCGCGGCTTCGGGGCGCGCGTCGACCACGAACGCGCCGGACAGGGCACCTCCGCGTACATCACCCTCAAGATCGTGCAGAACTCCTGGCGCACGGTGCGCGAGCAGCTGCGGGTGCTCCCCGGGGCGTCCCACATCGCGCTGGTGGGCGGTGATTTCGACGTGCTGCTGCTGGTCCACACGCCTGACAACAAGGCGCTGCGCGAGCTGGTCCTCACCCGGCTCCAGGCGATCCCGGAGGTGCTCAGCACGCGGACGCTGCTGGTGTTCGAGGAGGAGGACCTGGAACCGGAGGGCTGAGATCAGCTCTCGGCCCTGAGTCCCCCGAAGACCACCTGGACGACCGCGTCGGCCACCTCGCGCTCGGCCATGCCCCGCCCGTCCGGCCGGTACCACTCCACGATCGAGTTGATCATCCCGAACACGAGCCGGGTCGCGAGCCGGACCTCCACGTCGCCGCGCACGTCGCCGTCGGCCGCCGCGTCCTTCAGCAGCCCGGCCACCCGGTGGTCGAAGTCGCGGCGCCGCTCCAGGGCCCACCGCTCGGTGACCGTGTTGCCGCGCACGCGCAGCAGCAGGGTCACGTACGGCAGCTCGGCGGTGAGCACCTCGACCATCCGCCGTACGACGTACTCCAGACGCTCCACGGCGCGCCCCACGCACGCGTGCTCCTCGTCGAGGATCTCGAAGAGGCCGTCGAGAGCGCGGCTGACGGCTCGCCGCAGCAGTTCCTCCTTGCCCGCGACATGGTGGTAGATCGACGACTTGGAGATGCCGGCCGCCTTGGAGAGGTGCTCCATGGAGGTGCCGTCGTAGCCGCGCTCGTTGAAGACCTGGACGGCGACGGAGAGCAGGGTCTCCGGGGTGTACGTGTCCCGCTTGGCGGTGGTCACGAGGTGCCCTCCCGCTTCTCGGTGGCGTGCCCGTGGCGGTACAGCGCGAGCGAGGGGGCGTAGCGGCCGGAGGGCTCACGCAGGTGCAATTCCTCCAGGAGGTCGTGCGCCCAGGTCCTGCCGAGCCTGCGGCACCACTCGAAAGGCCCCAGGGGGTAGCTGACGCCCAGGCGCATCGCGGTGTCGATGTCCTCCTCGGTGGCCACTCCCTTCGCGACGGCGTCGTGCGCGAGGTCGACGATGCGGGCCACGGTCCGGGCGACGATCATGCCGGGGGCGTCCCCGATGACGCTGACGTCCTTGCCCAGCGCCTGGAAGAGGCCGATGGCCTCCGCGACCGTCTGGGGCGCGGTGTCCTGGGAGGCGGACAGGGCGATGCGGGTGGCCCTGCGGTAGTCCAGCGCCAGGTCGAAGTAGACGACGTCGCGGAACTCGATCGCGGTCTGGCCGTCGGCGAGGACCAGCTGGCCGCCGCTGGGCAGCAGCAGACGGGTGCCGTGGTCCTCCTCGTCCTCGCGGACCGGGATGCCCGCCTCGCGGATCAGGGCGAGCAGCTCGGAGGCCGGTCCGAGATCGCCCTCGACCACGACGTGGGCGGGCGGCTGCGCCTTCTCGGCGGTGTGCGGCTCGGGGCGTTCGGCGTCGTCCCCGTAGTCGTACCAGCCGTGCCCCGTCTTGCGGCCGTGCCGGCCGGACTCGACGAGCCGCCGCTGTGCGAGCGAGGGGGTGAAGCGCAGGTCCTGGAAGAAGGCCTGCCACACGGAGTGCGTGACGGACTCGTTGACGTCCTGGCCGATCAGGTCGGTGAGCTCGAAGGCACCCATCCTGAAGCCGCCGGACTCGCGCAGGACCGCGTCGATGGTGGCGGGGTCGGCGGCCTGCGACTCGTACACCGCGAAGGCCTCGGCGTAGAAGGGCCGCGCGATGCGGTTGACGATGAAGCCGGGTGTGTCGGCGCAGGCGACCGGGGTCTTCCCCCAGCCGCGCGCCGTCTCGTACGCGCGCGTGGCCGACGAGAAGTCGGTCGCGTACCCGGAGACGACCTCCACGAGGGGCAGCACCGGCGCCGGGTTGAAGAAGTGCAGTCCGACCAGGCGGCCGGGGTTGCGCAGGGCGCCCCCGATGGCGGTGACGGAGAGGGACGAGGTGTTGGTGGCGAGCAGGCAGTCGTCCTCGACGATGTCCTCGAGATCGCGGAACAGCTTCTGCTTGACGTCGAGTTGTTCGAGGACCGCCTCGACGACGAGCACGCAGTCCGCCAGCTCGTCGAGGCTCCGCGCGGGTCGCAGCCGCTCGCGCGCGGCGTCCCGGTCGGCGCCGCTGAACCGGCCCTTCTCGACCAGCCGGTCGAGGCGCGCGCCGATCGCTTCGGCCGCCGCGTCGGCACGGCCCGCGAGGGTGTCGTAGAGCCGCACGGGGTGGCCCGCGACCAGCGCGACCTGGGCGATGCCCTGGCCCATGGTGCCGGTGCCGACGACGGCCACAGGGCTGTTGAGGTCGAGTGCTGTCATGCTCGCGATCCTCCCGCACGGGGTTTTCCACAGATGCGGCGGACCCCCTTGTCCCGACCGATCGTTCGGTTACTCTAACTCCGACTGTCCGTTCCTGCCCAGCTCGCGAGCGCGACGACGCGCTCCTGAGACGAGGAGTTGGTCTCCGATGGCCGCCGAACTCACCGCGCACCAGTTGATCGCCCAGCACCGGCCCACCCTCGACCAGGCGCTGGAGGCGATCCGCACACGCGCGTACTGGTCCCCGCATCCCGAACACCCCAAGGCCTACGGCGAGAACGGCAGCCTGGGCATGGCCGAGGGCAAGGCCGCCTTCGACGCCGTCCTCGGCACCCGCGTCGACCTCGGCCAGCCGGGCACCGACGACTGGGTGGGCGGCGAGGTCTCGCCGTACGGCATCGCGCTGGACGTCACCTACCCGCACGCCGACATCGACGTACTGCTGCCCGCCATGCGGACCGGACAGCGCGCCTGGCGCGACGCGGGCGCGGAGACACGCGCGGTGGTCTGTCTGGAGATCCTCAAGCGGATCGCCGACCGGACGCACGAATTCGCGCACGCGGTGATGCACACCAGCGGCCAGGCCTTCATGATGGCGTTCCAGGCGGGCGGCCCGCACGCACAGGACCGCGGACTGGAAGCGGTGGCGTACGCGTACGCGGAGCAGATCCGCACCCCGGACACCGCGGAGTGGACCAAGCCCCAGGGCAAGCGCGACCCGATCACGCTCACCAAGCGGTTCACCCCGGTCCCGCGCGGCATCGCGCTCGTCATCGGCTGCAACACCTTCCCCACGTGGAACGGCTATCCGGGCCTGTTCGCCTCCCTGGCCACCGGGAACGCGGTCCTGGTGAAGCCCCACCCGCGCGCGGTGCTGCCGCTCGCGCTGACCGTGCGCATCGCGCGCGAGGTGCTCGCCGAGGCGGGCTTCGACCCGAACCTGGTGGCGCTGGCCGCCGAGCGCCCCGGAGAGGGCATCGCCAAGACCCTGGCCGTCCGCCCCGAGATCAGGATCATCGACTACACGGGCTCGACGGCGTTCGGCGACTGGCTGGAGGCCCACGCCCGCCAGGCGCAGGTCTACACCGAGAAGGCCGGCGTCAACACGGTGATCGTGGAGTCGACCGCCGACTACAAGGGCATGCTGTCCAACCTGGCCTTCTCCCTGTCCCTGTACAGCGGCCAGATGTGCACGACCCCGCAGAACCTCCTCATCCCGCGGGACGGCATCCGCACGGACGAGGGCCCCAAGTCGTACGACGAGGTGGTCGCCGACCTCGCCAGGTCGGTGGGCGGACTCCTCGGGGACGACGCCCGCGCCAACGGACTGCTCGGCGCCATCGTGAACCCGGACGTGAAGGCCCGCCTGGAGGCCGCCGCCGGCCTCGGCGAGGTCGCCCTCCCCTCCCGGGAGATCAGCAACCCCGAGTTCCCCGACGCCGTCGTCCGGACGCCGGTGATCGTGAAGCTCGACGGCGCCCGCAAGTACTGGGAGGGCACGGACGACGAAGCCGCCTACATGAGCGAGTGCTTCGGCCCGGTCTCCTTCACGGTCGCGGTCGACTCGGCGGCGGACGCCGTGGAGCTGCTGCGCCGGACCGTCCGGGACAAGGGCGCGATGACCGTCGGCGCGTACACCACCGACGAGGAGTTCGAGCAGGCCGTCCAGGAGGTCTGCCTGGAGGAGTCCGCCCAGCTCTCCCTGAACCTCACGGGCGGGGTGTACGTCAACCAGACGGCGGCCTTCTCCGACTTCCACGGCTCCGGCGGCAACCCGGCGGCGAACGCCGCCCTGTGCGACGGCGCGTTCGTGGCGAACCGCTTCCGGGTGGTCGAGGTGCGGCGCGAGGCCTAGGAACTGATCGGTGCGCCCCCGGCGGCGCTCCAGTGGAACAGCGTCATGGCCACACTGGTCGCGAGGTTGTAGCTGGAGACCTGGGGGCGCATCGGCAGCGACACCAGATGGTCGGCCCGCGCCCGCAGTTCGGGGGAGAGACCGCTGCGCTCGGAGCCGAACGCGAGCAGGGCGTCGTCCGGGAGCTTCGTCCCCCGGATGTCCTCGCCCTCCGGATCGAGGGCGAACACGGGCCCGGACGGCAGCTCCGCGACCGACAGCCGCTCCACGGCGGTCGCGAAATGCAGGCCCGCCCCGCCGCGTACCACCGTCGGGTGCCAGGGATCGAGGGTGCCCGTCGTGACGACCCCGGTCGCGCCGAAGCCCGCAGCGAGCCGGATCACGGCACCCGCGTTCCCGAGGTTGCGCGGCTGGTCGAGCACCACCACGGGCGCGGTGCGGGGCGTGGCTGTCAGCGCCCGCAGACCGGCCTCGCGGGAGGGGCGTACGGCCAGCGCGGCGACCGCCGTGGGGTGCGGACGCGGGACCAGTGACCGATAGGTGGCCTCCGGGACTTCCACCAGCAGGCCGTCCAGGGTGTCGCGCACGTCCGGGGCCAGCTCGTCGGCGAGGGCCAGCGCCGCCTGCCGGTCGCCGGTGACCGCCGTCAGGACCTCGGCCCGGAAACGCACCGCGTGCTTGAGGGCGTGGAAGCCGTCGAGCAGGACGGAGGCGCCGGCGAGCCGGTGCCAGGTGCCCACGACGTCCTTCGCGCGGTCACGGTCGTCCGTGCGGTCGTGGTGGTCAGCGGGGTCCTTCATGCGGTGAAGCCTACGTGCGGGTCCTCGGAGACCTCCGGGGTGCGCGGGCCCCGCTCCCGCTGACCCGGCAGCTTGAAGGCGCCGCCCGGGAACAGCCGGCCACGCGCGCGTGCCGCCAGTCCGCCGAGCCGTCGCAGGAAAGGCGTCGGGAGGAACACCGAGTCGGCGGCGATCATCGCGAGCGAGAAGAACGGCAGTCCGAGGACCACTGCGATCACGGCGTGCTCGGTGATCATCGCCGCCAGCAGTACGTTCTTGACCCGCCGGTTGAACAGGGTGAAGGGGAAGGCGACCTGCACGACGACCGTCCCGTAGGTCACCAGCATCACGATCGTGCCGTGTGCGGCCAACAGCCCGGACAGGGCCGGCCAGGGCGAGAAGTAGTCGAGGTGGAGCGGGTAGTAGACGGCGGTGCCGTCCTGCCAGCGCGAGCCCTGGATCTTGTACCAGCCGGCCGTCGCGTAGATCAGGCACGCCTCGGCCATGATCACGAACAGGGCCGCGTTGTGCACCATGTTCGCGACCACGTCGAGCAGGATGCGCGGCTGCGGGGTGCGCGCGCGGCGGCCTACGGTCCACCACAGCGCCTGCGCCGCCCACAGTCCCCAGAAGACCGTCAGCCAGCCGCCGCCGAGGTGTCCCGTGAACGTCACCGCCGCCAGCAGCAGGCCGAGCCCCGTCCACAGGGCGGGGCCGGCCCGGTCCGGGCCCGCGGCCCCGGAGGTTTCCCCCCGCGCGTGCGCCTCCGCCGCGAGCCGTGCCCGCCGGGCGTCCAGCGACCACACCTGTCCGCAGCGCGTGCCCACCAGGTAGATCGCCATCAGGTGGATGACGTTGTCCCCGCCGTCCCCCATGAAAATGCTGCGGTTCTGCAGCGAGAGCACGCCGATCATGAACAGCACGGACATCGTGCGGGTCCGCCAGCCCACCAGCAGCAGGACGCTCGACAGCACGGCCACGGCGTAGACGATCTCGAACCACACCTGGCTGTCGGACCACATCAGCACCGTGAAGGCGTGGTTGTCCGCGACGAGCCGCTCGGCGAGGTCCCAGCTCCAGGGGCCGTCGGGCCCGTACATCTCCTGGCGGTGGGGGAACTCCCGCAGCAGGAACAGCAGCCAGGTGGCGGCGAAGCCGACGCGGATCACGGCGGCCTGGTACGGACCCAGGGCGGTGTCGGTGACCCGGGTGATGGCGCGCGCGACGGGCGCGGTGAATCGGTTCATCGGGCGCTCGCTTCCGTCGTCCGGGTGTCCGTCAGGTCCTCCTCGGGGACCGTCCACCAGGGCAGCTCGCGCAGGACGGGCTTGTCGGACACCTGCTCATCGCTCCACTCGGGGGGCCGCACGTTGGAGGTACGGGAACGGACCTGGACGCGTTCGGCGACGCCATCCTTGCCTTCCGCCCCCTCACGGTCGAGGCGCAGCAGCGCGACACGGCGCAGATAGCGTTCCGAGAGGCTGCCGCGCAGGCCCACCGGGCGGTTCTCGTTGTCGTGCGTGCCCGCGTAGAAGTCCCAGGCCCGGCGCAGTTCGTTCTGCTGAGTGTGGCTCGGGAGCGGATTGCCGTCGATGGCCGCGCCGTCGAGCGCGGACAGGTCGTACCAGCCGGTCTCGGTGACGCCGCCGTCCGGGGTGCGTATCCGGGCACGGACCTGGACGTCGATGTTCTGCTGCAGCGGGTTGGGGGCGAAGAGCTTCCAGTTCTGCTCGAACTCGGGGTAGATCCACTCGTCGATCGCCCTGCCGTGCTGCTTGGTGACCGTGTTCGAGGGCGCGACGTGCAGGAACACCATGCCGAGATGCACGCACGCCACGACCGCGACGGCCGCGAGGGCGAACGCGGCGGCGATCTGGTGACGCAGGGAGAGGGCTGCGATGCCGGTGAGCGCGGGGGCGGGGGCGGCCGGCGAGCTTCCGGGGGGCGCCTCGGCCGGGGGGAGGGAATGCGCGACAGCCGTCTCGGCGTGAGGCGCCTGCGCGTGGAACATCTCCGCGTGAGAGGTGCCGGTGTGAGGCGTCTCTCCCTGGGACCTCTCCCCCTGGGGCGACTCCGCGTCGGGCGTCCGCGCATGCGGCGTCCCGGCCGGGGGCGTCTCGATGGCCGGGCTCCCGGGCGCGGGCTCACGGGCCGCGGACCCCTGGCCGCCCCGCTTCGGCGCGGCCTCGGCGCGGGACGCGTCCTCGGGCACGGCACCGGCGGAGACGGGTCCCTCGCGCGGGGGTCCGCCCGGCCCGTCCGGCCCATGTGGGGCGTTCGAGCCCTCGTCGTACGCGTCCATTCCGCCCCGATTCCGATCCCGGTCCGATTCCCGCCGCCGGGCACGCGGCACCCGGGCCCCGCGCGCAAGCACTCCGCGGCGTGCGCACGGGAACCGTACTCAGGCCCGGCCCCCCGGCACAGCCCCGTCCGGCACACCGGGCACAACAGTCGCCCAGAGGTTATCCACAGCGGTTGACACCTTACGGCGCCCGTCCCACCATTGAATCGACAGAACCGAACGATCGGTCGGTCGGGAGCGAGAGGTCGAGGGGGACCGCATGGCGACAGCAGCAGTGCATCGCACGGCCCGTACGCAGACGGCAGGGCCCGCGGGCGAAGCCGGGTCCACGGCGGCGTTCGAGGCCGTGTTCGACGCCACGGTGGCAGCCGACGAACGCATCGAGCCCCGCGACTGGATGCCCGACGCCTACCGTTCCACGCTGGTCCGGCAGATCGCCCAGCACGCCCACTCCGAGATCATCGGCATGCAGCCGGAGGCCAACTGGATCACGCGCGCGCCCTCGCTGCGCCGCAAGGCGATCCTGATGGCCAAGGTCCAGGACGAGGCGGGGCACGGGCTCTATCTCTACAGCGCGGCCGAAACGCTCGGCACCAGCCGCGAAGAGCTGCTCGACAAGCTGCACACCGGCCGCCAGAAGTACTCGTCGATCTTCAACTACCCGACGCTGACCTGGGCGGACGTCGGCGCCATCGGCTGGCTGGTGGACGGCGCGGCGATCACCAACCAGGTCCCCCTGTGCCGCTGCTCGTACGGGCCCTACGCACGCGCGATGGTCCGCGTCTGCAAGGAGGAGTCCTTCCACCAGCGCCAGGGGTACGAACTGCTGCTGGCCCTCAGCCGCGGCACCCCCGCACAGCACGAGATGGCGCAGGACGCGGTGAACCGCTGGTGGTGGCCCTCCCTGATGATGTTCGGGCCGCCCGACGACGAGTCCTCGCACTCGGCACAGTCCATGGCCTGGAAGATCAAGCGCCACTCGAACGACGAGCTGCGCCAGCGCTTCGTGGACATCTGCGTCCCCCAGGCCAAGTCGCTCGGCCTGACCCTGCCGGATCCGGACCTGGTGTGGAACGAGGAGCGGGGCCAGCACGACTTCGGCCCGATCGACTGGACGGAGTTCTGGGAGGTCCTCAAGGGCAACGGCCCGTGCAACGACCAGCGCATCACGCAGCGCAGGCGGGCCCACGAAGAGGGTGCGTGGGTGCGGGAGGCGGCCGCGGCCTACGCGGACAAGCACACCGCCGGTCCGGCCGGGGAGATACCCGGCTCGGCCGACGAGAACGGGAAGGCGCGCGCATGACCACCAACGACTGGCCGCTGTGGGAGGTCTTCGTGCGCTCGCGGCGCGGGCTCTCGCACACCCACGCAGGCAGCCTGCACGCACCGGACGCCGAGCTGGCCCTGCGCAACGCGCGGGATCTGTACACGCGCCGCGGCGAGGGCATCTCGATCTGGGTCGTCCCGTCCGCCGCGATCACCGCGTCCTCGCCGGACGAGAAGGACCCGTTCTTCGAGCCGTCCGCGGACAAGCCCTACCGCCACCCGACGTTCTACGAGATCCCGGAAGGGGTGAAGCACCTGTGACGAACGCACCCGGCACCCACACGCCGATGGCCGAGACGCCCACGACGGAGCCGTCCACGGCACCCGCCGCGTCCGGGTCGGTGACCTCCGCGGCCCTCGCCCTCGGGGACGACGCCCTGGTGCTCTCGCACCGCCTGGGGGAGTGGGCCGGCCACGCGCCCGTCCTCGAAGAGGAAGTGGCCCTGGCCAACATCGCGTTGGACCTGCTCGGCCAGGCCAGGGTGCTGCTGTCCATGGCCGGCGACGAGGACGAGCTGGCGTATCTGCGCGAGGAGCGCGCCTTCCGCAACCTCCAGCTCGTCGAGCAGCCGATCGGCGACTTCGCGCACACCATCGCCCGTCAGCTGTACTTCTCCACCTACCAGCGACTCCTCTACGCGCAACTCGCCGCCGGGGACGGCGTGTTCGCCCCGCTCGCGGCGAAGGCCGTCAAGGAGGTCGCCTACCACCAGGACCACGCCGAACAGTGGACCTTGCGACTCGGCGACGGCACGGACGTCAGCCATGAGCGGATGCAAGAGGCCTGCGGGGCCCTGTGGCGGTTCACGGGAGAGATGTTCCTCCCGGTCGCGGGCGTGGACGTCGACTGGGACGCGATCAGGGCCGACTGGCTGGAGTCCGTCACCGAGGTCCTGCGTCGCGCGACGCTGGAGATCCCCGAGGGCCCGCAGTCCGGAGCATGGGCCGCCGGCGCGGGACGCCAGGGACTGCACACCGAGTCCTTCGGGCGGATGCTCGCCGAGATGCAGCATCTGCACCGCAGCCACCCGGGGGCGTCGTGGTGACGACGACCACCGCCCTGGAGGAGGAACTGCGCAGACTGGCCGGGTCCGTTCCCGACCCGGAGCTGCCCGTGCTCACCCTGGAGGACCTGGGCGTACTGCGCGCCGTGCATGTGCGGGGTGAGGGCACCGTCGACGTGGAGCTGACACCGACGTACACCGGCTGTCCGGCTGTCGAGGCGATGGCCACGGACATCGAGCGCGTACTGCGCGAGCACGGGGTGCGGGAGGTCTCCGTACGGACGGTGCTCAGCCCGGCCTGGTCGACGGACGACATCTCGGACGAAGGGCGCCGCAAGCTGCGGGAGTTCGGGATAGCGCCGCCGCGTGGCGGGCGGGGGACGGGTCCGGGTCCGGTGACGGTCGGACTGGGACCGACGCGCACGGTCGCACCGACGGCGGCCCCGGACGCCGACGAGCCCGTGTGCTGTCCGCACTGCGGGTCGACCGACACCGAACTGCTCAGCCGTTTCTCGTCCACGGCGTGCAAGGCACTGCGGCGCTGTCTGTCCTGCCGTGAACCGTTCGACCACTTCAAGGAGTTGTGATGGCCCGCTTCCACCCGCTCCCGGTGGCCGCCGTCGACCGGCTCACCGACGACTCGGTGGCCCTGACCTTCGCGGTGCCGGCCGCCCTGCGCGCGGCGTACCGGCACGCTGCGGGCCAGCACCTCGCGCTGCGGCGCACGGTCGACGGCACGGAGATACGGCGCACCTACTCCATCTGTTCTCCCGCGCCCGCCCCGGGTGACGAAGGCCCGCTCACCCTGCGGGTCGGGGTGCGCCTGGTCGACGGCGGAGCGTTCTCGACGTACGCGCTCAAGGAGATCGCCGTCGGCGACGAGGTCGAGGTGATGACACCGGCGGGACGGTTCACGCTGGAACCGGCGGCCGGGCTGTACGCGGCCGTGGTCGGCGGCAGCGGGATCACACCGGTGCTGTCGATCGTCGCGACGCTGCTGGCGCGCGAGCCCGAGGCCCGGTTCTGCCTGATACGCGGCGACCGCACGACCGCGTCGACGATGTTCCTGGAGGAGGTCGCCGACCTCAAGGACCGTTTTCCACAGCGGTTCCAGCTGGTCACGGCGCTCTCCCGGGAGGAGCAGCAGGCGGGGCTGCCGTCCGGGCGGCTCGACCAGGAGCGGCTGGCGCAATTGCTCCCGGCGCTGCTGCCCGTGGACCGGGTGGCGGGATGGTTCCTGTGCGGGCCGTACGGTCTGGTGCAGGGAGCCGAGCGCGCCCTGCGCGGGCTGGGCGTGGGACGGGCCCGGATCCACGAGGAGATCTTCCACGTGGACGGCGGAGCCGAGAAGGTTCCCGGCGTACCGGCTCCCGCGCACAGCACGGTGACGGCGCGGCTCGACGGCCGCGGAGGGACCTGGCCCGTCCAGGACGGCGAATCGCTCCTTGACGCGGTGCTGCGCAACCGGCCGGACGCTCCCTACGCCTGCAAGGGCGGCGTGTGCGGGACCTGCCGCGCCTTCCTGGTCTCCGGCGAGGTACGGATGGACCGCAACTTCGCGCTGGAGCCGGAGGAGACGGAAGCGGGATACGTGCTGGCCTGTCAGTCGCATCCGGCCACGGAGAGCGTGGAGTTGGACTTCGACCGGTAGCCGACAGGGGGCGGCCGTTCCCTTCTCGTAGAACCTGTTCTATCTTGACGCTCCGTCAGATCGGGTGCCCTGTCCGGTACCGGGCGAGCCGCCCGGTCGGTGGGTCGGCGCGTGGAAGGACAGGACCGTGGACTTCACCTTCACCGAGGAACAACAGGCGGCGGTCGAGGCGGCGGGGGCGGTGTTCGGCGGGGTCGCGCCGGACGGGGTGCCGAGCCCCGCGCTCACCGCGGGCGCCGTCGCCGACGACTTCGACCGGGCGCTGTGGGCAAAGCTCGCCGACGCGGACCTGCTGAGCCTGCTGCTGGACTCCGCGTACGGCGGAGCGGGACTGGACCCGATCGCCCTGTGCCTGGTGCTGCGCGAGTCCGCGAAGGTACTCGCACGGGTGCCGCTGCTGGAGAGCACCGCGGCGGCGGTGCTCGTGCAGGAGTACGGCGACGAGGAGACGAAGGCCGGACTGCTCGCGCGGGCGGGCCGGGGTGAGGTCGTGCTGACCGTCGCGGCGAACGGCTGTACCGGTCACGAACCGGCGGAACGCGCCGTGACCGCCAGGCAGGACGGTGACGTGTGGGTGCTGGACGGGGTGCAGACAGCGGTCGCGTGGGCGCACGGAGCCGACTTCGTCGTCGTACCCGCGCACACGGACGACGGCCGGACCGTCCTCGCACTGGTTCCCCGGGGGCACGGGGGCACGGTGCTCGGCGAGCAGATCTCCACGACCGGGGAACGCCTCGGCGAGCTGCGTCTGGAGTCCGCGCGGGTACCCGTCCGGCAGGTCATCGACGCGGAGGGGGCGTGGGAGCGGCTGCGGGAACTGCTGACCACCGGGACCTGCGCGCTGGCGCTCGGGCTCGGTGAGCGGGTCCTCGCGATGACCAGCTCGTACACCGCCGAGCGCGAGCAGTTCGGGTTTCCGGTCGCCACGTTCCAGGCTGTCGCCGTACAGGCCGCCGACCGCTATATCGACCTGCGCGCGATGGAGGCGACACTCTGGCAGGCCGCGTGGCGGATCAGCACGGTCGCTGTCGGCAGCGGAGCCGTCGGTACCGGAGTTGTCGATTCCGGAGTTGTCGATTCCGAGGCGGGCGGCGCGCTTCCCGTGGCCGGGGACGTGGCCGTCGCCAAGATCTGGGCGTCGGAGGGGGTACGCCGGGTCGTACAGACGGCTCAGCATCTGCACGGGGGGTTCGGTGCGGACACCGACTGTCCGCTGCACCGCTATCACGCCTGGGCCAAGCACCTGGAGCTGTCGCTCGGACCGGCGGCCGCTCATGAGGAGGCGCTGGGAGATCTCCTCGCGGCCCATCCCCTGGGGTGACCGACCGCACACCCGGGCTCGGACCCGGGCCGACCTCCGAGCCAGCGGCCGAACCGGCACCCGAACCGGCGCGCTCCCGCGAGGGCGCGGATGCCGCGGCCGACCGGGTCCTCGGGGGGCCTAGAGCACGAAGCCGGCCGCGCCCTTGTCGTCCACCACCGGGCGGCCGGAGGCGGCCCAGACCTGCATTCCGCCGTCGACGTTCACGGCGTCGACGCCCTGCTGGACCAGATACATCGCGACCTGCGCGGAACGGCCGCCGGAACGGCAGATCACGTTGACCCTGCCGTCCTGCGGCGCCGCCTCGGTCAGCTCGCCGTAGCGCGCGACGAACTCGCTCATGGGGATGTGCAGCGCCCCTTCGGCGTGACCCGCCTGCCACTCGTCGTCCTCCCGGACGTCCAGCAGGAAGTCTCCGTCCGCGAGATCCCCGATCTCGACCGTGGGCACACCAGATCCGAATTGCATGCCTCAGACGCTACCCGACCGGGCAAGCGGACGGGCCGGGCCCTAGCCGACCAGTCGGGCCAGCTCCGCCTCGCGGTCGTCGACCTGGGCCAGCAGCTGCTCGGCGATCTCCTCCAGGAGCCGGTCGGGGTCGTCCGGGGCGATCTTGAGCATGGCGCCGATGGCGCTCTCCTCCAGTTCGTGGGCGACCAGAGTGAGCATCTCCTTGCGTTCGGAGAGCCACTCGAGACGGGCGTACAGCTCCTCGCTGCGGCTCGGCTTCCACTCCCTGGGCACCGGGCCCGCCGCCCACTCCTCGGAGAGCTCCCGCAGCAGCGCCTCGTCGCCCCGGGCGTACGCGGCGTTGACCCGGGAGATGAACTCGTCGCGCCGCGTGCGCTCGTCCTCGTCCTGGGCCAGGTCGGGGTGGGCCTTGCGGGCCAGCTCCCGGTAGAGCTTGCGGGCCTCGTCGCTGGGGCGGACCCGCTGCGGGGGCCGCACGGGCTGGTCCGTCAGCATCGCCACGGCCTCCGGGAACAGTCCCTCCGAGTCCATCCAGCCGTGGAACAGCTCCTCGACCCCAGGCATCGGCATGACCCGCGCCCGCGCCTCGTCCGCCTTGCGTATGTCCTCCGGATCGCCGGTGCGCGCGGCCTGTGCCTCGGCGATCTGCGCGTCCAGCTCGTCGAGCCGGGAGTACATCGGGCCGAGCTTCTGGTGGTGCAGCCGCGAGAAGTTCTCGACCTCGATGCGGAAGGTCTCCACGGCGATCTCGAACTCGATCAGCGCCTGTTCGGCCGCCCGCACCGCCCGTTCGAGACGCGCCTCGGGCCGCGCCTCACCCTGAGGTGCGTCACCCTGAGGTGCGTCACCCTCGGAGCCCGAAGCGTCGGAGCCCCCGCTCTTCTCGCCCACACCCTGTTCGTCCACACCCTGTTCGTCCACGCCCTGCTCGTCCACGTTCTCCTGGTCCACGCTCTCGGCGCCCGCCCGCGCGGGGCCCGCAGTCTCGGTGCCCGCGCTCTCGGTGCCCGCGTCCTGAGGGGTCCCGTTCTCGGGCGCCGCGTCTTCGGCTGCCGTGCCTTCGGCTGCCGTGGTCGAGGCCGGGGTGGTGGACTGGGGGTCCCCCGCATCCTGGGACCGGGCATCCTCGGCCTCGATGCGGTCGGACTGGTTGTGCTCGGCTTCCGGGGTCGTCACCCGCCCAGCGTAGGCCACGCCTCGCCGGGCACACCCGGAACCACCGACTGAGGCCGCCCGCTCCCCCGTCCCCACCCCGCACCCGGAGAATCTCCGGGTCCGCTTCTCCTCTCAGACCCCCTGCTCCGCCGCGATCCGTCCCTCCCGGACCGCCGTCACCAGGGCCGCGTGGTCCGCCTCCGTGCGGTCCGCGTAGGCCACGGCGAACGCGGCGACGGCCTCGTCGAGTTCCTCGTTCTTCCCGCAGTAGCCGGCGACGAGGCGGGGGTCGGCGCTGTGCGAGTGAGCGCGGGCGAGGAGCGCGCCGGTCATCCGGGCGTAGTCGTCGACCTGGTCGACGGCGAGCGCGGCGGGGTCGACGCTGCCCTTGCGGTTGCGGAACTGGCGCACCTGGAAGGCCCGTCCCTCGACCGTGGTCCAGCCGAGCAGGATGTCGCTGACGACCTGCATGCGCTTTTGGCCGAGGACGACGCGGCGGCCCTCGTGCGACACGTCGGGTACGGCGTGACCGGCCGTCGCCAGGTGCGGCAGCAGCGCCGAGGCGCGGGCCTCCTTCACCTGGAGGACGAGCGGCTCGCCGCGGTGGTCCAGGAGCAGCACGACGTACGAACGCATGCCCACGCTGCCGGTGCCGACTATGCGGAAGGCGACGTCGTGCACCGCGTACCGGGCGAGGAGGGGGAGGCGGTCCTCCGAGACCGTCGTCAGGTACTGCTCCAGCGAGGCCGCGACCGCTGCCGCCTCCTCGTCGGGCACGCGGCGCAGCACCGGCGCCGCGTCCACGAAGCGCCGTCCGCCGCCCTCGACCGACGCCGTCGACCTGGCGGCGAACCGCCCGCTGGTGTTGGCCCGCGCCTTCTCGGAGACCCGCTCCAGGGTGCCGATCAGGTCATGGGCGTCGGTGTGGGAGACGAGCTCCTCGTCCGCGATGGCGTTCCACGCGTCCAGCACCGGGAGTTTGGCGAGGAGGCGCATCGTGCGCCGGTAGGCACCGACCGCGTCGTTGGCCGCCTTGCGGCAGGTGTCCTCGTCCGCGCCCGTCTCCCGGCCGGCGAGCACCAGCGAGGCGGCGAGGCGCTTGAGGTCCCACTCCCAGGGGCCGCGCACCGTCTCGTCGAAGTCGTTCAGGTCGATGACCAGGCCGCCGCGCGCGTCGGCGTACAGGCCGAAGTTCGCCGCGTGGGCGTCGCCGCAGATCTGGGCGTCGATACCGGTCATGGGGGTGCGCGCGAGGTCGTGCGCCATCAGGCCGGCCGAACCGCGCAGGAAGGCGAAGGGGGTGGCGGCCATCCTGCCGACCCGTATCGGCGTGAGCTCGGGGATCCTGCCGCGGTTGGACTCCTCGACCACGGTCACGACGTCCGGCCGGTCGGCGTCGGGGGTCAGCTCGGCGTGCGCGGCGCGCGGCACCCGGGCGCGGAGCTCCTTGCCCTTCTCCTTGGGCGAGCCCTGCGCGGGCCAGCCCGCGAACCCCGGTACCGCGAAGACTCCGGAAACCCTGGGCGCCCGCAGCGCCTCAGTCCTTGTACCCAGCTCGGTCATGGCGACCGCCTCCCCCGCACACACGAACATCAACTCGTGATGACCGTACAGGCGGTGGCCGAAACGCGTCAGACCCTGTGGACAACTCCGCGCCTGTGAACGAGCACCCCGCGCGGCAATCGCCTCCCGATCCGCCCGGTCTCCGCGCGGGCCCCTCCGGAACCGCTCGCGATCATCTGCGGACGGCTCACTTCCTGAGCTCGGAGGGGCACTGCGGGCTTCCCGGCAGGTGCTTCTCCGCCCAGCTGCCCAGTTCCAGGAGCGCGGGCTCCAGTGCGGCGCCGGCGCCCGTCAGGCCGTACGAGACCCGCAGCGGGGGGCCGTCGTCGACCTCGCGCACGACGAGTCCCGCCGCGGCGAGTTCCGTGAGGCGGTCGGAGAGCATCCGTTCGCTGATGCCGGGGATCGCTCGGCGCAGGTCCGCGAAGTGCACGGGATGCGGCAGCAGCACGGCCACGATCAGCCCCGTCCAGCGTTTTCCGAACAGCTGGAAGACCCGGGCCATGCCGTCGTCGACCTTCTGGCACGGCCCCACGTCGTGTGCTCCCAGCTCTGGCATGGCTCAAGAGTACTGCCGTTCTCCTTTGGGGATGAAAAAAAGTAAGTAGCTGTGTTATCTCTAGTCGAGTACAAAAAAGAAGCCCACGGGATCAGTCCCGTCGGGCTCGACCCGTCACACCCCTTGGAGATCCCCCATGGCCACGCTCCTCCACATCGACTCGTCCGTTTTCCCGGGCTCCGCCTCCACCTCGCGCACGGTGACCGACGCGTTCCGCAAGGCCTGGGAGGAGCAGCACCCGCAGGGCACCGTGATCTACCGCGACCTCGTCGTGAGCCCGGCTCCGCACATCACGGCCGACGCCCACACCGCCGGTTTCGCCCCGGCGGACGCGCACACTCCGGAGCAGGCCGCCGCCTTCGCCGAGCGCGTGAAGTTCATCGAGGAGCTGGAGCGGGCGGACGCGATCCTGATCGGCGCGCCGATGTACAACTACGCGATCCCGTCGACCCTCAAGGCGTGGCTGGACAACGTGATCCTCATGGGCCGCACCGCCATGGCCGAGGACTCGAAGATCAAGGGCACCCCGGTCACGGTCATCGCCAGCCGCGGCGGTTCGTACGCGCCGGGCACTCCCCGCGAGGGCTACGAGTACGTGCAGAACTACCTGGAGGCCGTCCTGCGCGACGCCCTCGGCCTCGACCTCGAGTTCATCGTCCCGGAGCTCACGATGGCCCCGCACAACCCGGCGATGTCCGAGCTGGTCCCGCTCTTCGAGGCCTCCCGCACCAAGGCACTCGACGACGCCGTCATCAAGGCCAAGGAGCTGGCCGACCGTTTCGTCGCGTAACCCCTCCGGGGAGGGCGTGCGGCGGCCCCGCGGGTCCTGGACCCGCGGGGCCGCCGCCTTTCGGGGTGGTCGTCCTTCTGGACCTCGCCCTTCGGGGTCGCCGTCGGTCGGGGTCGGCGGTGGCTCAGGGCCGCCGTCGGTCCTGAGCCACCTCCGGCTGTGGACCGCCGGATGCCCGCTGCCGCGGGGGATGGATCGCAGCGGGCATCCGGGGGAGGGAACGCGGGGAAGGCGGGGAAGGCGGCGCGGTCGGCGGTGGGTTACTTGAAGGCCGGGACGCTCCGGGCGACCCAGCCGGAGAAGGGTGTGGCAGGCCGGGACAGGATCTTCTCCACGTCGGGGCTGACCCGCTGTTCGGCGGGGAGCGGTTCGCCGAGGATGTCCAGGGTGCCGGGGATGACGTCCTCGGGCATGAACTGCGCCATGTGGGCGTGGGCGGCCTCGCGGGTCAGTTCCACGAAGGTCACCTCTTCGCCGATCGCCTCCGCGATCACCTCGGCCTGCAGGCGCGGAGTGATCGCCTCGGGGCCGGTCAGCTCGTACGTACGACCGGCGTGCCCGTCCTCGCGCAGCACCACCGCGGCGGCCGCGGCGATGTCCGCCGGGTCGACGACCGGCAGCGCCGTGTCACCGAAGGGGGCGAAGACCGTACGGTCGGCGCGGACCGACTCCGCCCACGCGAAGGCGTTGGAGGCGAAACCGCCGGCGCGCAGGATGGTGAAGTCCAGGCCGGAACCGCGTACGGCCTCCTCGAACTCGCGCAGCCTGCCGTGCGAGGCGACGCCGGGACGGGTGGCGTTGATCTGCGAGGAGAGCAGGACGACCCGCTCGACCCCGGCGTCCTCGGCCGCCGTCAGCAGCTCGGTGGCGGCCTCACCGTGACCGAGCAGTTCGCCCGCGAGCAGGATGAAGAAGGCGTCGGCCCCTTCGAGGACCGGCCGCATGCTCCGCGCGTTCCCGAGATCGGCCTGGGCGTGCCGGACATTCTTCGCCGGGGAGGGCAACGGGCGGCGCGATACCGCCACGACCTGCTCCCCCGCCTCGGCCAGCGCCTCGATCAGCGGACGCCCGACGTTTCCGGTGGCTCCGGTGACGACAATCATGAAATAGCTCCCTAGTGCGTTGATCCGTGGTCGGTAGTCATCGGTCCGTCATCGGTCTGCCCTCGGTCCGTCAGCCGACCGGCAGGCGGTCGCCGGTCGGTCGGTCCTCGGTCGGTCCTCGGTCGGTCCTCGGTCAAGACAGTCATCGGCCGGCAGGGCCGAGAAGCGGCGCGCGGCCGCTCGTCGTCACGGGTGACCGAGGGCGAGGGCCGGGGCAGCAGCTGGTTCTCAGTGGGTCGCCGCCATGACCGGGACGCTAGCATCGTCGGTATAGTAGGTACCTAGAGGAAAGCGACTATCTCTTGGCTGGTCGCTGTGCCGGTCGCCGTACCCGCCGTACACCGCGGTGAGCGACCGGCCGAGACGTACGAGCGATTCGCGCGCCTCGGGAGGGCCGAGCACCTCGATCCGCGCGCCGAGGCCCGCGAGCTGCGCGGCCAGCACCTCCACCGAGGGACCGTCTGCGGTGAAGGCGACCCGGCCGTCGGGCTGGACCTCGCCCGTGCGGAGCCGCCCGCCGAGCAGTTGCCGCAGCACCGGCAGGGCGTCCGGGTCGGCATGGGCCCGTACGCTCACCGCGGACAGCCGTTGCTCCACCTCGGACGCCAGTTCCCGCCACGCGGAGGCGAGTTCGAACCCCTCCGGACGTCGTACCGGCGCACCCGTCGGCTCCACGGAGGTGACCCGGCTGAGCCGGAAGGTGCGCAGCCCCTCCCCGGTCCCCGCCACCAGGTACCAGCGACCGGCCTTGGACACCAGCCCGAGGGGATCCACCGTCCGCCCTCCGGTCACCCGCTCTGCGCTCACCCGCTCACCCGCCCACCGCTCGCCCGAACCGCTTCCGCCCGAGTCACCCGCATGCGAACCGCGCCCGCCCGAACCCCGCGCGCCCGAACCGTCCTCACCCAAGTCCCCTTCCGCCGGGGCCCGGTCGGCGTGCGCGTATCCCAACCGGACCTGCCGGCCGTCCAGAACCGCCCGTTCCAGGGCATGCCGGTGGGGTCCGCTGCCGCCCGCCGCGCGCGACCAGTCGAGGCTGTCGACGAGGATGGCCTTGGCGGCGGCCTCGGCATGCGGCCGCATGGGCGCGGGCACCGCACGCATCAACTTGCGCAGCGCGGCCCGCAGTTCGGGAGAGGCCGACAACGGCCCCGCGGCCAGGAACAGCGCCCCGATCTCTCGCGAGGTGAAACCGGTCAGATCGGTGCGGGCACCGCCGACCAGGCTCCACCCGCCACCCCTGCCACGCTGCGAGTAGACGGGGACACCGGCACTGGTGAGCGCCTCCAGATCGCGGCGCGCGGTGCGCTCGGACACCTCCAGCTCCTCGGCCACCTCGCGCACGGTCACCCGGCCGCGCGCCTGGAGCAGCAGCAGGGTCGCCACCAGACGGTCGGCCTTCACGACGCGCCCCCTCCCCGTACGGTGCGCTCCGCCGGATATTTAAGCTGTTTTGAGCCACTCCATATATTTTCGGCACCATCGGATACGGCTTCGGAAATAGGCCACAAGATGACCTGTTCGGCATCGACGATGAACACATGACTCACGACACGACCGACGACCTGGCCAAGACCACGACGCCCGCCGCACCCGCCACCGCACCCGCCTCCGCCCCGCCCGCCGACCCCCGTGGCGGCCTGTTCAAGGCCGTCGACCTGACCGGACGCACGCTCGCCGCGCTCCGCCCCGAGCAGTACGACACCGTCACCCCGTGTCCCGACTACACGGTCCGCGACATGGCCAACCACGTGGTGTCGGTGCTGCGCCGGGTCGCCGTCCTGGGCGCGGGTGGCTCCTTCATGAGCGTTCCGCACTTCGCCGAGGACGTCGCCGACGGCGACTGGGCCAAGGCGTGGGCCGCGGCGACACGGGAGTTCGACGCCGTCTGGCAGGACCCCGCCGTACTGGGCCGCCAGATCGGTCTGCCCTGGGGCCCGGTCCCCGGTGTGGTCGCCTCGGTGATCTACACCAACGAGTTCGTGCTGCACGCCTGGGACCTGGCCAAGGCCACCGGCCAGACCCCCGAGTGGGACCCGGAGATGCTCGCCGCGCCGCTGGCCTCCATGCACCGGGCCGTGCCCGCGGAACCCCGCGGCGGCCAGGTGCCGTTCGGACCGGTGGTGGAGGTGCACGAGAACGCTCCCGACATCGACAAGTTGGTGGGTTGGTACGGCCGCCGTCCCTGACGGGGCGCCGGAGCGGACCGCCGACGAGCCGGCCGCCGGACACCGGTCCGGCGGCCCCTCACGGTCCGCAGTTCACATGGGTCACCGGGATCACCGGGATCACCGGGATCACCGAGGTCAGCGGGGTCACTGTGGTGGCGGTGGAAGCGGTGGAGGCGGCGCGCCGGACACCTCTCAGGCCCCGATGCCCTGGGCGAACCTGAAGTACCGGTGCGGGTCGTACTTGGCCTTCACGACCGACAGCCGGGCGTAGTTCTCGGCGTAGTACGACTGCCGCCAGTCCGTCAGCTCCGCGTCCATCCAGTTCTGGTACGTCTCGCCGTTCGAGAGCGGGTCGATGGTCGCGAACCCGTTGTCCGCCCAGCCGGTGGCGACGCTCCTGGCCTCCGCGGTCACCTGTGCCGGGTCGTTGACGAGGACCCGGTAGTTGACGGAGAAGAGCGAGTCGCGGTGCACGTACGCCGTGTCGGTGCGGGCGAGGTCGTTGGCCGCCCCGCCGAAGAAGTGGAGGTCGAGGTAGCGGGCCTGGCCTGCCCTTCGATCGGCGTCGAAGGCCGTCAGCACGTCCGCCCAGTCGCTCTGCGCGTACGGCGTGCTGCCCAGCCGGGTCCGCTCCAGGCCGAAGGCGGGCCGGGTCAGCACGCCGCTCGGGGACTTCCCGGCGCGCTGGCACTGGTCCTCGGTCAGCGTGCCGCAGCCGAAGATCATCATCATGACCTGCTGGTACGTCATGACCGCGTCCTGGCGGGCCGTCACCGCGCCGGTGAGCGCCAGCAGCCGTGCGGACTCCGAGGCCAGTTCGGCCGGGGTGCCGCGGGAGGCGAGGAAGACGTTGAGCGCCGGTACGGTGCCGGGCGCGGCGTCCGGCTGGACGAGGTAGGCGCCGCCGCCGATGGTGCGGGGCGCGTCGACCAGCCACTGACCGACCCCGTGCAGCACGTCGGCGGCACGGTCGTACGGGAAGATCAGGTTGCTGATCGCCATCTGGTCGCCCTCGTGCGGGGTGACCGTGAAGCGGGTGACGACACCGAAGTTGCCGCCACCGCCGCCGCGGATCGCCCAGAACAGGTCGGAGTGGCTGGTCGGCGACGCGGTGACCACCCGGCCGTCGGCGAGGACCACCTCGGCCGAGGTGACCGCGTCGCAGGCCATGCCCAGCGGGCGGGTCAGAAAGCCGAAGCCGCCGCCTTGCAGGAAACCGCCGGCCGACACGGTGGGGCAGCCGCCCTCGCTGACCACCAGGCCGTGCGGCGCGAGGGCGTTGAGTATCTCGACGTTCTTGGCGCCGGGGCCGATGTCGACCGTGCCGTCGCCCACGGTGATCGCGTTCAGCCGCGAGACGTCGATGATCAGACCGGGCGTGGTCGAGTAGCCCGCGAAGCTGTGACCGCCGCTGCGGACGGCGGACGGCAGGCCGTAGGTCTGGGCGAAGCGCAGGGCGACGGAGACGTCGGCGGAGCTGACGCAGTACGCCACGGCCCGCGGGTTGACGGCGTCGAACTGGCCGAGCTCCAGTTGCTTGGCCACGGCGTACGCGGAGTCGCCGGGCAGCACCAGACGGCCCTGGAGCTTGCCCGCGAGGGTGCTCCAGGGTGTGGTGCCGGAGCCCGCGAGGACAGGGCTGGTGGGCAGGACGGCCAGGCCGACGGCGGCGGATCCCGCACCGATCAGTGCTCTACGAGTGATCACGGATGTCCCAAGGTTCTAGAGGGTTCTAGGAGACGGTGGTTGCCAGTGGGGGGAGAAGGACTGGAGAGGGTGCGAGCCCGAGGAGCGGCTGGAGGGAACCCTTCGCAGGACAAGCCGGCCGCAGGGGCCGGGGAAGGGCCTCGCTTCAAAAGCCCCCGACTCGGAGATGAACCCGGGCTCAGGAAAGGGACGGCGCCGGGCCCGCGGGGGGAGGGCGGGCCCGGCGCCGCGTCCTGGGGGAGGGGACCCGGCGGGGCGGGGGTGGTCGCGGCCGGGGTCAGGAGACCTTGCGGCCCTTCATGGCCTGCTTGACGACTCCGGTGAGCATCGAACGGCCGAGGTCGCGCATCTCCTTGGGGCCGGAGGTGCTCGCCCACCACATGAACTTCATCATCGTGGGTGTGGTGGCCCGGAAGAACCGGAGGTCCTCGGGGCCCTTCCAGCCGAAGGGGGTGTTGACCGACTCGCAGTCGCGGATCGCCTCGAAGACGATGTCCGCGGCCTTGTCACCGTCGATCTCGCCGGCCTCGTACCGCTCGCAGGTCTCGGCGGTGATGTCGAAGAGGACCTTGAAGGCGTGGCTGTCCGGCCACCACAAGCCGGTGTACGGCGCCTTCTCCATCTCCTTGAAGTGCCGGTCGTCACCGTCGAGCTGGAAGTTCTGGCGCGCCATGATCTGCCGCATGGTGGCCGGGGTGGTGAAGCAGGCCCAGACCCGGAACACCGCGTTCCACAGCCGGAAGTGGCTGAAGGCGATGTACGAGCTGTTGACGATCTTGTCGTTGTACTCCAGGAGTCCCTGCTCCAGGCGCTCGACGTACTCGAAGCGCTCCTCGGTGAAGTCGTTCTCGCGCAGGGCGTCCAGGATCCGGTAGGCGAGCGCGTCGACGACCTCGAAGGTGTTGGACAGGCCGCGTGAGTACAGCGGGTCTATGAAGCCGGCCGCGTGCGACATCAGGCACCAGCGGGCGCCGATGGTGCGCTTGGAGGAGTACTGGATCCGGTCGGTGGAGACCCACTCGCGGATCCGCTTGGCACCGTCGAACTGCCGCTTCACCGCCGGGTACATGTCCAGGTAGTGGTGGAACTCCTGGTCCGGCGTCATGTCCTTCGGCTTGGGGTACAGCCGCTCGTCGAAGGTCAGACCGACACTGCAGGCAGGGTTCTTGGAGTCCTTGTAGTTGTCGAACGGGATGATCCAGAACCAGCCGCGCTCGATGAGGTGGTGCAGGGTGCCGCCGTGGAAGGGTGACTCGGCGGGCGGGCGGAGCGCGTCCGGGTAGTTGCACACGTCGTCGTACGGCTTGATGCCCACGTAGTGCGTGAAGAGCGAGCGGGCGTGGTGCTTGTGCCGGGGCGGGTTCTCGCGCAGGTCGAACTTCTCGGCCAGCGGGGAGCGGAAGCCACTCGCGTCGATCAGGTACTTGGCACGGAAGACCTCGCCGTTCCTGCCGGTGATCGTGACGCCGTCGTCGTCGACGTCCAGGTCGGTGGCGAACCAGTTCTGGCGCAGGGTGCAGCCGTACTTGGCGGCGACGTTCAGATAGTGCGAGTCGGTGTCCTGGCGGAAGAGGTGCACGGCCTCGGTGAGCATCTTCGGGATGACGAACATCGTCGCCTCGCGCGGGTCCGGCTCGCGGCCCGGCCGCTGCGTGACGAAACCGAAGCTCTGCTTGCGGCCGTGCGTCGGACCGATGTGCTCGGTGACCGCCTTCACGTCCAGCATGTGCTTGATCTCGGGCACGTCGTAGCGCACGGCCAGAATGTGCAGCCACTCGACGAGCTGCGGGTTCTGGGACTCGCCTACGGCGAACCGGGGATGCTGCCCCGCGTCGATGAGCACCACGTCGGCGCCCTGGCGGGCCAGGATCGCTCCCATGATCGAGCCCGCGAGGCCCGACCCCAGGATGGCTACGTCGCATTCGGTCCACTCGGCGGCCTTGTCGGCCTTCTTCGCTTCCTCAGCCTTGGTGGGCAAGACCGCACTCCTCTTTCTCGTTTCACGGACGGGTCGGATGGGTGGCGCGCGTCCTACGGGGGTCCGGGGTCGACCGGTCGGGGGTCCGGGTGGGTCTCAGGCGGCGTCGCGGGGCTCGCCGAACCATCGCGCGAGCGCGTCGGTCAGTCCCTCGGCGGAGCCGTCGGCGCCGACCCAGGCGACATAGCCGTCGGGACGTACGAGGAGGTCGGCGGCCGGGGCTCCGGCGTCGGGCCGCGTCGCGGTGACGACGTCGACGCGGTCGGCCCAGCCGGACGCCGCCTCGCGCAGCGCGGCGCTGTCGTGCAGGTCGAGCAGGACCGGACGGCCCGCGTGCAACTGCTCGTAGGTGGTGGTCTTGTCGTCGCCGACCAGCAGGTCCTGGTCGGGCAGCCGGCGGCCGAGCAGCGGGTGGCCGCCCTCGACGGCTCCGTAGGTGATGTCGAGGCCGGTGACCAGGCCGACGAGGTGACGCCGTACGTCCTCGATCCGGACCAGCTCGGCGAACAGGTCGCGCAGCGGCTGGGCCTCGGGGCCGCCGAGGTAGAGGGTGCGCTGGACGAGGGTGTTGTGGACGATGCGGGCGCCGACCGGGTGGCGCTCGGAGTGGTACGTGTCGAGCAGGCCCGCGGGGGCGTGGCCCTTGACGGCCGCGGCGAGCTTCCAGCCCAGGTTGACCACGTCGCCGACGCCCGCGCTGATGCCCTGGGCGCCGATCGGCAGGTGGATGTGGGCGGCGTCGCCGGCCAGGAAGACACGGCCCTTGCGGTACTCGGCGGCGTGCCGGCTGGCGTCGGTGAAGTAGCTGGTCCACAGCGGCTGGGCACCGCTGATGTCCTCGCCGGTGACCCGCTGGAAGGCGGCGGCCACCTCCTCGAAGGTGGGCGGCTCCTGGGTGGGACGGACGCCCGCGTCGCGTTCGAAGACCACCACGCGGGTGGCGCCCGGTCCGAGCGGCAGGACGACGACCATGCCGGCCTCGCCGACCTCGCCGGTGGGGCGCAGCCGCAGCTGGACGCCGGCGACGTCGGCCATCTTCATCTCGATGGTGGCGCTGACTCCGGGGAAGTCGATCCCGGCCAGCCGGCGGACGGTGCTGCGGGCTCCGTCGCAGCCGACGACGTACGCGGCGCGCAGGGTCTCCACTCCTTCGGGCCCCGCGACCTCGATCCGGACGCCGTCCTCGTCCTGCGTCACGCCGATGACCTCGTGGCCGCGGCGGATGTCGGCGCCCAGCCGCGTGGCCCACTTGTCGATGATGGCCTCGGTGCGCGACTGCGGAACTCCGCGGACCCCGAAATTGCCTCCCTCGACAATGCGGTAGTCGAGGGGAAGTCCACCGAAATGGCCGCCGGGTATGGTCTCCAGCGGGCCGAATTCCCCGAGAAGTCCACGCTGGCCGAATTCCTCGATCGTACGGGCCGAGAATCCCAGGGCGCGGGACTGCTGCATCGGCTGTTCCAGCCGGTCGAGCACGATGACCGAGAGACCCGAGAGGCGGAGTTCCCCTGCGAGCATGAGCCCTGAGGGTCCTGCACCGGCAACGATCACATCGGCATTGAAAGCGTCCATATTCCCTCTCCCGCTGGCGTTTTCTCCAGTATTCCGAGGGTTCCCGGGAAGCTGAATGGCCGCCGGTACAGAGCTCTGACAAGTTCTGACAAGTTCGTCAGAGGCCCGGCAGCTACCGGGTGGTACCGGGCGCGAAGCGCACGGGGAGCACGGGAGAGGGTGCCGGGAACGTCTTCCGGCACCCTCTCGTCTCGCTCGGCTCCCTCGGGTTCAGTACAGGCCCATCACCCGGTCCACCGCGATCTCGATGACCGCCAGGCCCGGCGGCTGCGGCGGCTGGGACCAGTACCGCTTGGCGTAGCGGCGCATCCCCTCCACCACCCGGGGCGGGTCGGTGGAAACGGTCGCCGGGCCCTCCAGGGTGATCCAGCGGGGTCCCACCAGCTGGCACACGGCGGCCCGGCCGCCGCCGGCCCCGGCCAGCAGGTTGCGGGACTTGCGGCGGTGCACGGTGGTCATCACCCGGGCCAGGCCCGCCTCGCCGTCCCAGGTGAACCGTACGGGCGCCACGTGCGGTGTGCCGTCCGGGCGCAGGGTGGTCAGGGTGCACAGGGCGTTCTCGGCGAGGAACTCCTCCGCCGTGGCGGACAGGGGCAGATGCTTGGACATGGCCGGGTCCGTTCTGCCGTCAGGCGTGCGCGGGCACGGCCGAGGACTGCTCGGAGGACTTGGTCAGCGGCAGCAGCACCAGGGTCACCAGGAAGGCGGCCGCGGCGAAGCAGGCACCGACGAGGAACGCGTCGTGGAAGACGGTCGTACGGGCGTCCTGGACCAGGGCGGGGACGCCGTGGGCCTTGGCCGTCAGCTCGTCGACGCGGCGGAAGGCGTAGGTCGCCGCGACGGCCAGGCCGAGCGCGCCGCCGACCTCCTGGGCGGTGTTGATGAGACCGGCGGCGAGACCCGACTCGCGCTCCTCGATCCCGGCGAACGCCGAGACCTGCAGCGGGACGAAGGACATGCCGAGCCCGAGGCCCATGAGGACGAAGGCGGGCAGCACGTCCGTCAGGTACGAGGCGTCGGACGGGGCGCGCCACAGGAGCATCATGCCGGTCGCTGCGAGCGCGAGACCGACGAGCAGGACGGGCTTGGCGGCGACCTTGGTGACGACCTGGGAGGCGATGCCGGCGCCGACGGCGGTGAGCACCGCGAGCGGCACGTAGGCGAAGCCGGTCCTGACGGCGGAGTAGTCCAGGACCTGCTGCATGAAGAGGCTGGCGAAGAAGAACAGGGTCACGCAGGTGCCGAGCAGCAGGACGGCGATGACGTTGGCGGCGCGCAGCGAGGGGCGGCGGAAGACGCCGAGCGGCATCAGCGGCTCCTTGGCGCGGCGCTCGATCAGGACGAAGGAGAGGAGCAGGAGCGCGGCGAGGACGAAGCCGCCGATGACCCGGCCGGTCGGGACGTCGGAGTCGGAGACGGTCTGGCCGAGGGTGAAGATCAGCGCGACCAGGCCACCGGTGAGGGTGACGGCGCCGGCGACGTCGAAGGACCTGCTGCGTTCGGCGGAGCGGCTCTCGCCGACGACCATCGGGGCGACCAGGGCGCCGATGATGCCGATCGGCACGTTGATGAAGAAGATCCAGCGCCAGCCGGGGCCGTCGGTGAGCAGACCGCCGAGGGTGACGCCGGCGACGGCGGCGAGTCCGCTGAGCGCGCCCCAGGCGCCGAGGGCCTTGTTGCGGGCCGGACCCTCCTCGAAGTTGTTGGTCAGCAGGCTGAGCGCGGCGGTGGCGATGAACGCCGCCCCCAGGCCCTGGGCGCCGCGGGCGCCGATCAGCATCGCGGCGTTCTGCGAGACCCCGGCGAGCAGGGAGGCACCGGCGAACAGGAGCAGGCCGGTCTGGAGCATCCGGCGGCGGCCGAGGGTGTCGGCGAGCCGGCCGGTCAGCAGCAGGAAGCCGCCCAGGAGCATGCCGTAGGTGGTGACCACGTACTGCAGCGCGGTCGTGGAGATGTTGAGTTCGTCCTCGATGGTCGGCAGGGCGACGTTCACGATCGAGACGTCGAGGAAGGTCATGAAACCGGCCAGGCAGAGGAAGGCCAGGATGAGTCCGGGGCGGCGGACCGGCCCGGAGTCGCCCGCCACCGCGGGGCTGTGGGTGGACTCTTGGATGGACATGTCACTCCCTAGGAGCATGAGGATTCTGGGACGGGGACGTGCGGGGAGGTGCGGTTATCGCTGGCTTCTCGGAAGCTAGCATCCTGAGTAAAGTAGGTACCTAGAGGAAAGTGACTTCCCGGAAGGTGATGATCGGCATGAAGAGCACCACGGCCAGGAACGGCGGCGCGGCACCCGGGGGCGCCAGGACGAGGGATGCCGGGACCGTGGGCGACAGCGCCGTCGCGGACGTCGTCACGGACGCCTTCACGGTCCCGGCAGGACCCGGAGCCGCGCACGCGGCCGCGGCCGGCTCCCGGCAGCCCTGCCTGATCGAGCCGGTCCTCGACATCGTGTTCAGCCGCTGGACCACACCGATCCTGTGGACGCTGAACGCCTTCGGCACCCAGCGCTTCGTGGAGCTCCAGCGCAACATCGGCACCATCACGCCGAAGGTGCTGACCCAGCGGCTGCGTCAGCTGGAGCGCGACGGACTGGTGATCCGCACGTACTACCCCGAGGTGCCGCCCCGGGTGGAGTACCAGATCAGCGACCTGGGACGGACCCTGGCGCCGCTGTTCGCCTCGCTCACGGACTGGTCGACGGTGCACCTGCCGCTGGTCGAGCGGGCGCGTCAGGACTTCGACACGGCGGAGGAACAGGCCGCGGTCCGACGCCCCTGAGCCCGGCCCGCCCACCGTGGCACCGCCCGCGAGCGTGACCGGGTCACCGACCCGGCACGATCCGGCCGTCACGCGGTCACCGGCCCGGCAGAACCCGGTCGTCACCGAGTTCCCGCATGGCGCCCTGGAAGAAGATCAGCGGGTCCTCCTCCCCCGCGGGCGCGCCCAGAGAGACGACCTCGCCGAGCAGGATCGTGTGGTCGCCGCCGTCGTACTCGGCGGCCAGCCGGCACTCCAGGTGTGCCAGCGCCTCGCTGAGCACCGGCAGATCGTGGACCGACCGGTGATGCGGCACCTCCTCGATCCGGGCGGTCCGCCGGCCGGCGAACGCCCAGGCCACCGGCTCCTGCCGCTGCGTCAGGAAGTTCACGACGAAGCCGCCGGACTCCTGGACCACCGGCAGCAGCCGGGAGTTGTCGTGCAGGCAGATGAGCACCAGCGCCGGCTCCAGGGAGACCGAGGTGAAGGAGTTCACCGTGGCGCCCGCGGCACTCTCACCGCTGCCCGAGGTGATCACCGTGACACCGGTGGCGAAGTGCCCGCACACGGTGCGCAGCACACGGCCGTCGACCGGACCGAGCTGCTCGGGGATGGCTTGCGAAACGGGTATCACGACAGCCCTCTCGTTCTCGGATACGGGTTGCTGGTTGCTGATTGCTGATTGCTGGTTGCTGGTTGCTGGTTGCGGAGAGACGCGCACGCTTCGGACCGGGTGCGCGGGATTCAGCCGCGTGGGTGGATGAAGTCCACGGCGGCCTCCGGGCCGTACGGGGTCGGCTCCCCGGACGCCCTGGACGTCCCGGCCACCTTCGACGCTTCCGGTGCCTCGGACACGTCGGCCGCCACCGGACGGCGCCGGGACAGGAGCGGTCCCGCCATCGCCGTCGTGACGAGAGCCATGATCACGAGCATGGTGAACATGCGTCCGTCGAGCACGCCCAGGCTCACCGCGGCGTTGAGGATGATGAGTTCGGTCAGACCCCGGGTGTTCATCAGCAGCCCCAGGTCCTTCGCCTCCCGCCAGGAGAACCCCGCCAGCCGAGCCGGCAGGATCGCGCCGACCAGCTTGCCGGCGCAGGCCACGACGATGATCGCGACGAGCGCGACGAGGTCGCCGGAGGTCAGCGCGCCGAGGTCCACGCCGAGCCCGGTGACGATGAAGAAGACCGGGAGCAGCACGACGCTGACGTGGTCCATCGGCTTGCGCAGATGCTCGGCCAGGACCATCGCGGGCTCACGGGGCATCACGAACCCGAACAGGAAAGCCCCGAAGATGGCGTGGATGCCGATCCAGGTGGTCAGCCATGCCGAGGCCAGGGCGCCCGCGCAGAGCACCGCGAGCAACGCGGACCAGCGCTCGGTGGCCGCCCAGCGCCAGACGAGACGGGCCACCAGCGGCCGTACGACCAGCAGCATCCCCGCGACATAGGCGGCGCTGAAGAGCCCGATGCGGGCGAGGTCGGAGTAGTTTCCGTCCGCCGTGACCAGCGCGGAGACATACGCCAGCAGGCACCAGGCGAGCAGGTCGTCGATGGCGGCGCTGGCCAGCGAGAGGGAACCGGCCCGGGTGTCCAGGAGCTTGTTCTCGGTGAGGATGCGCGCCAGCACCGGGAAGGCCGTCACGGACATCGCGGTGCCGATGAAGGTGGCGAACGCGACGAAGGAGATGTGGTGCCCGGCCACGGTCGCGTGCTCGTCGTACAGGAAGGGGGCGAGCGCCACCCCCAGGCCGAACGCCATCGCGATCGACGACAGCGAGACGCCCGCGGCGAGCCGGGCGTGCGGCCGGATCAGCCGCTTCTCGAACTCCCAGCCGACGACGAACATGAACAGGATCAGGCCGACCTGGGAGACCGCGGAGAGCAACGGCCGGACGTCGACGGGGAAGAGACGCTCGGTCAGGTTCCCCGGCAGCAGGCCGAGGACGCTGGGGCCGAGCAGGATGCCCGCGGTGATCTCACCGACCACCATCGGCTGGCGCAGCTTCTGCGCCAGCCTGCCGAGCGCGGCGCCCGCCACGAGCACCACCCCGATGTCGGCGAGCATGATCGCGAGCTTCATGTCCTGGGCGCTGGCCGCCGCCAGAGTCGTCATCGGGGCTCCTGGGGTCGGGGCGGGGTCCCGCGGCTCCACAGCACACGGAAGGTCAGGGAGGAGAGCCGCCAGCCCTCGGCGGCGCGGCGGGCCTCACCGGTGGCGAGGGTGCCGACCTGGAACAGGGGCTCGTCCGCCGCACCGGGGTGGTGGACATGGGTCGAGACGAGGTTGGCGCGCAGCGTGGCCCGCTCGCCGTCGCCGTCCAGGGCGACGTACGCGGGTGAGCCCAGATGCTGGGTGGCGGCGAAGGCCGTCAGCGCGTCACGGTGGTAGCCGGCAAGTCCTTCGAGACCCTCGTGCCGGCTCATGGGGAACTCGACCAGGGCGTCCTTCGTGAAGAGCCCCCGCGCCCACGCGTCGTCGAGTTCGTCGTCGTCGAGACCGATGAGGTACCGGTCCAGGAGAGTGGATATCTCTGATTCTTCCGGGCCTGGCTGCATTACCCGAGCATGGCGCCCGCGCCAATCGGCGACCAAGGCCGTTTTTCACAGCTCTGACGAAGTGGGGAAAGATCTGACACCCCCCTCGAACAATTGACAAATGAGCCGTCGTTCCTGAACCGCGGAGCCTTTCACATGGGCAGATCCGCTTGCCATGCTGCATTCGTACCTCCATTCGCCACTCACCTTTCCTCGAACGGAAGAGACGAGAGAATGCCGAAGATCGCAGCCGATGGTCAGCACCTGACCGTTCTCAACCTGTTCTCGACCGACACCGCCGAGAAGCAGGTCAAGCTGCTCGCCGCGATGCGCCAGATCGTCGACACGGCGGCCTATGAGGGCTGGATGTCGAGCACGGTGCACGCCGGAGAGGACAAGCCGGGAACGGCCAACTTCATCCAGTGGCGCAGCACCGAGGACCTGGAGAGCCGTTACGCGGGTGAGGAGTTCAAGCACCGGACCCTGCCGCTCTTCGGCGAGATCACCACGTCGATCCGTCTGCTCCAGAACGAGATCGCCTTCACCCAGCAGAAGCCGGAGCTGGGCGGCGTCACGGAGATCTCCCCGGACCGCGACGACTACACGTCCATCGAACTGTTCGGTGTGCTGCCGGACGACCAGGAGGACCTGATCGACGCTCTGGGCGAGTCCCAGACGTGGCTGGTCGACGTCCCCGGCTACCGCACCCACACGGTTCTGCGCAGCCTGCGGGCCCGCGGCCTCGACGGCAAATTCGTCGTCGTCTACTCCCAGTGGGACAGCAAGGAGGCGTACGACGCCTTCCGTTCCGTGCCGCAGGGGGAGCGCTCCCCGGAGCGCCAGAAGGTCGACGCCCGCGTCACCGCCCTGCAGACCTGGCAGGACGAGAACACCTACCGGGTCGTGCACACCCGCTCCGCGGCCGAGTGAGCCACCGGGCGGCGGGCCGGGCGGGCGGCGACCGGCCCGCCGCCCGGTCCTGACAGCGCGTCACCACACGGCGGGAGCCAACCGCCGGTTTCACGTGAAACAACGCCCTTCCGCGCCGCACGGCAGAAGGACGTCCATCAAGATCGCGCACGGACGCGGACACATGGGCGCGTTCCCACCCCCACTGGCCGGCCGCTGCCGGGAATTCCCCCTCCCGGCAGCGGCTTTTCCGTCCGGCACCGTTCCCGGTCCGCCCGTCCCGTCCGCGCGCTCCACACCAGGACGAGGAGACAGCAAGCATGGAGCACCCGGGCATGCGCCAAGTCGCGCACGAGATCAACGTCGCGGTCCCGGCGGACACGGTCCACCGATTGATCGCCGAGGTGGGGAACTGGCCCCGGATCTTCCCCTCGGTCATCCACGTCGCACACGAGCAGGCCCCCGAGGGCGAGGAGCGGCTGCGGATCTGGGAATCCGCGCCACCCGCGGACGGCGGGCCGTCGACGAAGGGCGGGCCGTCCGCGGAGGCCGGCCCGTTCAGCCGCCCGCTCCGCCGGATCGTGGAACCCGCCGCACTGCGGGTCAACTTCCAGCACCTGACCAACGAAGCACACATCGCCGGGATCGGCGGCGCCTGGCTCGTCGAGCCGCTGGGGGAGAACGTCTCCCGGGTACGGCTGCTGCACGAGTTCCGGGCCGTGGACGACACCTCCGAGGCACTGGACAGGATCGGTGCCGAGGTCGATCGCGACGCCCGCGCACAGCTGGCGGCGCTGAAGGAGAACGCCGAGCGTGAGGTCGCCGATGCCGGGCTGACGTTCTCCTTCGAGGACACCGTCCTGGTCGACGGTTCGGCGAAGGACGTCTACGCCTTCATCAACGAGGCCCAGCTGTGGTCCGAACGCCTGCCCCACGTCGCCACCGTCCGCCTGGAAGAGACCACCCCGGGCCTGCAGACCCTGGAAATGGACACCCACGCCAAGGACGGCTCCGTCCACACCACCAAGTCCTACCGCGTCACCTTCCCCCACCAGCGCATCACCTACAAACAGACCACCCTCCCCGCCCTCATGACCCTCCACACCGGCCACTGGACCTTCACCGACACCGACGAAGGCGTCACCGCCACCTCCCAGCACACCGTCACCCTCAACACCGACAACATCCACACCATCCTCGGCCCCCAAGCCACCCTCACCGACGCCCGCCACTACGTCCACACCGCCCTCTCCACCAACAGCCGCGCCACCCTCACCCACGCCAAGGCCTACGCGGAAGGCCGCCGTTGATCCCGGCGGTGCGCCGGCTCGCGGTGGCGCGGGGGGAGTTGGACGTGTGGCTGCTGCCACCGCCCGACTCGCCGCGTGATGTCCCGTACGACGAACTGGACGCGCACGAGCGAGGGAGGGCCGACTCCTACCGCCGGCCCGACGACCGCCAGATGTACGCCGCGGCGCATGTGGGACTGCGCCGGGTCCTGGCCGGATACACCGGCATCGAACCGAGCCGGCTCCACCTCGCCGGCGAGCGGCACAAGGGCAACGGCGAGCGGCACGGCCGGCCCGTGGTGCTCGGCGTGCCAGGGGGCGCCCCGCAGTTCTCGCTCTCACACAGCCACGGTCTGGCGATCGTGGTGGTGGCCGAGGCGCGGGTGGGCGCCGACGTACAGCGGCTGCCGTCGGCCGAGACCGTCGAGGTGTGTCTGCCGGCGCTGCACCCGTCCGAGCGGGACGAGCTCGGGAAGCTGCCCGCACACGAGCGGACCATGGCCTTCGGCCGGCTGTGGACGCGGAAGGAGGCGTATCTGAAGGGTCTGGGCACCGGGCTGACGCGGGGCGCCGACCGCGACTACCTCGGCGAGGCCGGACTCGCCGAGCGGCCGACGGGCTGGGTGGTGGGCAACCTTCCGCTCTGCTCCACCCATATCGCCGCGGTGGCCCTGGCCGGTGCCGGGGACCGGCCCGTCGCCGTGCGCGCGGTGCCCACCGCGTATCTGTACGCCCCGGACGCGGTCGCACGTCTTGTGCGGATGGAACCGGGGCTGCGTTCCATGCTCCGGGACCCGGCCGAGCACGGGGACCTCGAGCGCTGAGAGCGCACCCCGCGGGGCACGGACCTCCGGGTGACCGGCCCCGACCGGACCGCGGATTCCCCCGGCCCCGCACAGCGCACAGTCGAAGGGCCGGAGAGTTCCTGGGAACTCTCCGGCCCTTCGGCCTGCTCCACCCCCGTGCGATCCGCTCAGGCCGCCGCTCGCCAGGTGCGCGGACCGTCGAAGCCGGTGATCCGCTCGGGCCGCCGCCACAGGGCGACGACCTGGTGCCTGCGGGCGAGATCGTCCGGTACGACGCCGGGGCCGGCGGTCACCGCCATGAGCACGGCGGTCAGCGCGGCCAGTTCCTCCGGCGAGGGGCAACCGCGCTCGATCCGGAAAAGCGGACCGGCCACGGGGTCGGTGTCAGGGTGCTGTGCGGTCATGGATCCTCCCTCACTCACTCTTCGGGGCCGCTCACTGAGGCGGGTTGCCGTGCTTGCGGCGGGGCAGTTCGGCGTGCTTGGCGACGAGCATCGACAGCGAACGGGCCAGGACCGCCCGGGTCTCGCGCGGATCGATGACGTCATCGACCAGCCCACGCTCGGCGGCGTAGTAAGGGTGAACCAACTCCCTCTTGTATTGGTCGATTTTCTCTCTACGCATCGCGTCCGAGTCGTCCGCGGCCGCGATCTCCCTGCGGAAGACGACGTTGGCGGCGCCCTCCGCACCCATCACCGCGATCTCGTTCGTCGGCCAGGCCAGCGCGATGTCGGCGCCGATGGACCGGGAGTCCATCACGATGTACGCGCCGCCGTACGCCTTGCGCAGCACCACGGAGACCCGCGGCACGGTCGCGTTGCAGTACGCGTACAGGAGCTTCGCGCCCCGCCGGATGATGCCTTCGTGCTCCTGGTCCACGCCCGGCAGGAACCCGGGCACGTCGACCAGCGTGACCAGCGGGATGTTGAAGGAGTCGCAGAACTGGACGAACCGTGCCGCCTTCTCGCTCGCCTTGATGTCCAGCACTCCCGCCATGGCCGCCGGCTGGTTGGCGACGATCCCCACGGTGTGGCCGTCGACACGGGCCAGCGCGCAGACGATGTTCGGCGCCCAGCCCGCGTGCACCTCCACGAGGTCGCCGTCGTCGACGAGCTCCTCGACGACCGCCCGCATGTCGTACGACCGGTTCCCGTCGTGCGGCACCAGGTCGAGCAGCGCGTCCCCGGACCGGTCGCCCGGGTCACCGCTCACCTGACGCGGCGGCAGCTCACGGTTGTTGGACGGCAGCAGCGACAGCAGATAGCGCACCTCGGCCAGGCAGCTCTCCTCGTCGTCGTGCACGAAGTGCGCCACCCCGGAGACCTCGCCGTGGATGTCGGCGCCGCCGAGCCCGTTCTGGCTGATCTCCTCCCCGGTGACCGCGCGGACCACGTCCGGCCCGGTGATGAACATCTGCGAGATGTCCCGGACGGCGAAGACGAAGTCGGTCAGGGCGGGCGAGTAGGCCGCGCCGCCCGCGCACGGGCCCAGCATGACGCTGATCTGCGGGATCACCCCGCTCGCCCGGGTGTTGCGCTGGAAGATGCCGCCGTAGCCGGCCAGCGCGGAGACACCCTCCTGGATCCGGGCGCCCGCACCGTCGTTGAGCGACACCAGGGGCGCCCCGGCGGCGATGGCCATGTCCATGATTTTGTGGATCTTGCAGGCGTGGGCCTCGCCGAGCGCGCCGCCGAAGACGCGGAAGTCGTGCGCGTAGACGAAGACGGTACGGCCCTCGACCGTGCCCCAGCCGGTGATCACACCGTCGCCGTAGGGCTTCTTGGCCTCCAGGCCGAAGCCGGTGGCCCGGTGCCGGCGCAGCGGTTCGACCTCCTGGAAGCTGCCCTTGTCCAGCAGCAGCTCGATGCGCTCGTGTGCGGTCAGCTTGCCCTTGGCGTGCTGGCGTTCGGTGGCCTTCGGGTCCTGTCCGGCCCGGGCGGTGTCCTTGCGTTCGGCCAGCTCCATCAGTCGGCCGTCGAGTTCCATGGGTATCGCGGGCTCCATCTGGGGATCTCCCCTTCACATGTGTCGAGAGGTCTGAGAAGGACTGGATACGGGCGGGTCAGCGGGCGAGCAGCGCGGTCAGCTCACCGACGGTGCTCTCCCGCAGCACCTCGGCGGGCACCTCGGCGTCGAGGGCGCGCCGGATCCGGCGCCCCAGGTGCAGGGCGTCGAGCGGGTCGAGACCCTGACCGCGCAGCGACAGGGCGGGCGAGAGCCGGTGGCCCGGCGGGACCGCGAGCAGGTCGTGCAGTTCGAGCCGGAGGCAGTGGCCGATGGCACCGGCCCGCTCGTCGGGAGTCATGGCGCGCAGGGCGACCGGATCGGGAAGCCGGTCGAGCCAACTGCACGGGTTCTCTTCGCTCATGAGGCTGCCTTTCGTGGTGGGGACCGGGCCCGGCCCAGTGCCGGACGTGACCGGTGGCTGTTCAGGAGACGGCGTGTCCGCCCCGCGAGCAGCACCGCGAGCGCCGCCGCCGACGGGGCGATCCCTCCCACGGGGAAGCCGGAGCGCGCACCGTGCCGGACGGTGAGCCGGCCCACGAGGAGAGCACCGAGCGGGTGAGTCCTTGCAGGATGAGCGGGTGGAACACCCTCACCCGGCCGCCGTGGGCGGCGTCGCCGCCCACCTGGATGCGGTGGTCGGCGGCCTGGGCGAAGGAGACGGGGGCGAAGCGGGTCAGGAACAGCAGGACGGCCGCCCACACGCGGGTGGGCGACCAGCCGGCCGCGGTCTCCAGGAGTCCGGGGGCGGCACGGAGCCGGTGACGCCACGGGCGGCCGGGCGGCCGCCGCGGGCGGTGGTGGCGAACGCGGCGAGCAGCGGACCGGCGGCGGCTTGCGTCCGCGGGCCGCCGCCGTCGCGTCCGCCGGCCCGACCAGGGTCGCGCCCGGGTGGAGGACGGACCCGGCGAGTGGTGGCGGGGCGAGCTGGAAGGTGAAGCCGACGTCAGGGGGTGATGGACGGCCCCGCGGTCCGGCGCGCGAGACACTGCTCGAAGAACGCGAACGCGCGCAGGTGGTAGGTACGGGCGGCCCAGCCCAGGCTGATGTTGTGGCCCGCGCCGGGCTGGCGGTCGACGGAGGCGGACGGCGCCGAGGCGAAGTGCGCGGCCAGGTCCGCGACCGTGTCCTCGTCGTGGTGCCACCACAGTTCCTGCTCGGCGAAGGTCAGCCGCACCGGGACCCGCACCGCCGCCGCCGCGACCGGGAACCGGCGCGGCCACTGCAGGGCCTCCGCCCGCTCGCGCGGGGGCATGGGCGCGACCATGGCCTCCGCCTCGCGGAAGGTGTTCGGCGGATAGAAGCGCAGAGCGCCCCAGTTCCGTTTCCAGTTCCGGTGCCGGTGCGGGTCGGGCCCGTTGCCCGGGTCGACCGCGTAGTCGCGGCCGAGCCCGGAGATGTCGAGCCCGAGCAGCGGCGGTACGGCCGGATCCGGGTCGCCGGCCTGACAGGCGGCGTACGTCAGCGCCAGCTTGCCGCCGAAGGAGTGCGCGAGCAGGAACACCCCGGCGCCCGTCTCGGCGCGCCCGGCCAGCTGCCGCAGCGCCGCGTGCAGCGCACCGGCCTGCTCGGCCAGGGTCTGCCCGCGCGGGGCGTCCGCGGCGGACAGCCCGTAGCCCGGCCGGTCGACGGCGACCATGGTGTAGCCGAGCCGGGCGCCGAGGGCGAGCAGGGAGACGTCGGGGTGGGCCTGCCCGTCGAAATAGGCCGCGCTCATCCCTCCGCCGTGCACCGCGACGACGGTGGCCCGCGGCGGCCCCGCCGGCTGGGCGATCAACGCGGAGAGCGTGACGTCACCGGCCCGCAGAGCCACGGGACGGACGCCCGGCGACATGGCCGAGCCCGGCACCGACGAGCCGGATACGGCCGGGCCGGACGCAGACACGCGGGTTGCGGACGAGCCGGTTACGGACGAGTCGGTTACGGACGAGGGGATGGTCTCGGCCGTGGGAACGCTCACTGGGTTACTTCCTCTCGTGGTCGTGCTCTGGTGTGCGGGCTCTCGTGCTCACCGGGACGCGGCGCGCCGTCGGCGCCGGTGTCGGTGTCGGATCTCAGCCGCCCTCCGGCGCGCCGAACCAGCGGTGCAGCGCGGCCGACAGCTCCGCCGTTCCGGTGTCCGCCCAGGCGACGTAGCCGTCGGGGCGGACCAGTAGCGCGGTGGCACCGCCGAAGGCGTCCGGGTCCCGTGGGGTACCGGTGACGACGGTGACGCGGTCCTTCCAGCGGGCCACGGCCCCGCGCGCCACGGAGTCGTCGGCGAAGTCGAGCAGAAGGCCCTGGGCCGGGTGCAGCAGTTCGGGCGTACGGACCTCGCCCGCGGCGGTGTCCAGCGCGCGGGGCGGCAGCCGGCGGCCGACCAGCGGATGTCCGCCGTCGCCGAGGTCGTAGTGGACGTCGAGGTGGCTGACCACACCGGCGAGATGACGCTTGACACTGTCGTGGCCGATGAGCTCGGCGAACAGGTCGCGCAGCGGCTGGGACTCGGGGCCGCCGAGGAAGACCGTGCCCTGCGCTCTGGTGTTCATCAGCAGCCGGGCGCCGACCGCGTGGCGTTCGTCGTGGTAGGTGTCCAGCAGGCCCTGGGGTGCCGTGCCCCGCACGGTCGCGGCCAGTTTCCAGCCGAGGTTGACCGCGTCCTGGACCCCGGTGCTCAGGCCCTGGCCGCCGGCCGGGAGATGGATGTGCGCGGCGTCGCCCACGAGCAGCACCCGGCCGCGCCGGTACTCGGTGACCTGCCGGGTGGCGTCCGTGAAGGAGCTGACCCAGTCGGCGCCCCCGCCGGAGATGTCCTCACCCGTCAACCGCAGCCAGGCCGCCGCCACTTCGGAGAACTCCGGGGTCTCGCTGCGGTCGGCCGGCGGGGTGCCGTGCTCGCAGACGATGATCCGGTCCACGCCCTCCTCCAGCGGCGCGGCCATCACCATGCCGCCGGGCAGCCGCTCGCCCAGGAAGCGGGGCCTGACCCGGCAGCCCACCACGTCGGCGAGGTACATGCCCCTGGTGGCGGGTGTGCCGGGAAAGTCGAAACCCGCGGCCCTGCGCACCGGGCTGTGCCCGCCGTCGGCACCCACCAGGTAGGCGGCGCGCAGCACGCGTTCCCCGGCGGACGTGGCCAGCGTGACGGTGACCCCGTCGACCCCGTGCTCGTCCTGCTCCAGTGCCCGGAACTCCCAGCCCCGCCGGATGTCCGCGCCCAGGTCGCGGGCCCACTCCTCCAGCACCGCCTCCGTCCGGGACTGCGGGATGCCGCGGGCCCCGAAGTGGGCGTCCTCCAGCACGGTGTAGTCGAACTGCACCCCGCCGAAGTGGCCCATCGGGCTCTTCTCCAGGCCGCCGAAGCGCGGGACCAGGCCCCGCTGGTCGAACGACTCCATCGCGCGGGCGGTGAACCCGAGCCCGCGCGACTGTCCGGTGGGCCGCTCCAGCCGCTCGGCGACGATGACGCTCACCCCGCCCAGCCGCAGCTCCCCGGCCAGCATCAGCCCGGCCGGGCCGGCGCCGACCACGATGACGTCCGCGTCCCTCTGCGCGTCCATGGGTGTCCTTTCCTCGCGCGCGTCGGCGCGTTTCGCATCGGTGGGTGGCGTGCGTGCGGTTCCTCGTGTGCGGGTGCGTGTACGAGTGCGGGTGCGAGCCGGTGGGGGTTCGCCGGGGGTCTGCGTACGTTCGTACGGTCGCGCTCAGCCGGCCTCGGCCGGGAAGCCGAACCAGCGGGTCAGCGCCTCGGGCAGGCGGTCAGTACGCGGGCCGGCCCAGGCCACGTACCCGTCGGGGCGTACGAGAAGGGCCTGGCCCGCGGGGAGCGGGCCCCCCGCCTCCGGAGGGCCGGCCACGAAGACGACCCGGTCCGACCAGGGCTCCACCGCCGCGCGCAGCGACCCCGCACCAGCACCGTTCCCGTTCCCGTTCAGGGACAGCAGCAGCCCGCGACCGGTGCGCAACAGTTCGGTCGTACGACGCCGGGTGCCACCTCCCGCGGGCTCCAGCCACGCGTCCGGCAGCCGCCGCCCGAGCAGCGGATGCCCGGCGGCCGTGTCACCGGAGTCGTCGATCCCGGATCCGGCGCCGGCACCAGGGCCGGTGTCGGCCCCGGGACCACGCCCCCTCGCCGCTCCCCCGTCACCCTCGACGCCCGCGTCGTCCCCGTAGCCCGGGTGGTCCGCGACGCCTCCGACGTCGTACCGGATGCCCAGGCCGCTGATCATCCCGGCCAGGTGCCGGCGTACGCCGTCCACGGCGAGGAGTTCGGTGAGCAGGGCACGGGCCGGTTCGACCTCCGGGCCGCCGAGCAGCAGCTCGACCTGGGCCCGGATGTTGGCGAGGACCTGACGGCCCACGGTGTGGCGCTCGGTGTCATAGGTGTCGAGGAGTTCCTCGGGGGCACTGCCCCGCACCACCGCGGCGAGCTTCCAGCCGAGGTTGAAGGCGTCCTGGACACCCAGGTTGAGGGCCTGCCCCCCACTCGGCATCTGCCGGTGCGCCGCGTCCCCGGCGAACAGGACACGGCCGTGCCGGTAGCGCGCGAGCTGCCGGTTGGCGTCACCGAAGGCGTTGACCCACAGCGGGGTGCCGTGGCTGATGTCCTCGCCGGTGACGCGCTTCCACACGTCGGTGACCTCGGTGAAGTCCGGTTCGCCGCCGCCGCGTTCGGCGACGGGCCGACCGAACTCGTGGACCATCACCCGGGTCACGCCGTCCCGGGTGGCGGCGATGGCGAGCCCGTGCCGAAGACGCTGGAAGCGCCGGTCGGCGACGCTGATGCCGGAGACGTCCGCCCGCAGCAGCTCGCGTCTGGCGTCCTGCCCGGGGAAGGGCGCCCGGACCAGCCGCCGTACGGTGCTGTCCTCGCCGTCGCAGCCGACCAGATAGCGGGCCCGGATACGGACCGGTCCGTAGGGGCCGATGGTCTCGGCCTCCACACCCTCGGCCACGCCGGCCGCCCCGTCCTCCACGGTCAGGGACAGCAGTTGGTGCCTGCGCCACAGATCCGCGCCGAGATCGGCCGCCCGGCGCTGCAACAGCTCCTCGGTACGGGTCTGGGCCACCTTCCACTGCCCCGGGTACGGGCCGGGCAGTGTCAGGTCGAGCGGTACGCCGCCGAAGTGGCCGCGCGGATCGCACGGCGGCGTACCGAGTGCGTCCAGCAGTCCGCGCGAGTCGAGGATCTCCATGGTGCGGGCGTGCAGCGTGGAGGCCCGCGACTCGGTGGTCGGGCCGGGGCGCTGGTCGACGACGACCACCTCGGCGCCGCCCAGCCTCAGCTCGGTGGCGAGCATCAGACCGGCGGGGCCCGCTCCGACCACGAGGACGTCGGTGTCCAACGTGGCCGTGTCGGTGTCCTGATGGTCCGTCGTCATCGTCAACGCCTGCTCTCCGCGTAGGCCTTGGCGTGGGTGAGGGTGGCGCGGCTGTTGGTGGAGAGGGCGGTGTGGACGTAGTGGCGGGCGTCGGTGAGGGTGGCTTGGGGGCCGAGGATGGTGTGGATGTTGTCGGTGTTGAGGGTGACGGTGTGCTGGGAGGTGGCGGTGACGCCTTCGTCGGTGTCGGTGAAGGTCCAGTGGCCGGTGTGGAGGGTCATCAGGGCGGGGAGGGTGACCTGTTTGTAGGTGATGCGCTGGTGGGGGAAGGTGACGCGGTAGGACTTGGTGGTGTGGACGGAGCCGTCCTTGGCGCGGGTGTCCATTTCCAGGGTCTGCAGGCCCGGGGTGGTCTCTTCCAGGCGGACGGTGGCGACGTGCGGCAGGCGTTCGGACCACAGCTGGGCCTCGTTGATGAAGGCGTAGACGTCCTTCGCCGAACCGTCGACCAGGACGGTGTCCTCGAAGGAGAACGTCACCTCCTCCGCCGCGTGCGCGACCTCGACGTTCTTCTTCAGCGCGGCCAGCTCCGAGAGGCTGTTCCTGTCGACCGCCTGGTCGATCCAGAGCAGGTCGTGCGGGTCGTCGTCGATCGCGCGGTAGTCGTGCAGCAGCCGCACCCGGGAGGCGTTCTCCTCCAGCGGCTCGATGATCCAGGTCCCGCCCATCGCCGCGACCGGCGGGGCGGGTATCTCCTGGCGGAAGGTGATCCGCAGACCCTCGGGGTCCAGTTCACGGCGCGACGTCCAGCTCTTCGCCTCGCCGCCCGCGGTGGCCCAGATCCGTATCCGCTCCTCGGAGCCGTTCCGCTCGACCTGGTCGACGTGGATGGTGGGCGGGAAGATCCGCGGCCAGTTGGTGACCTCCGCCAGCAGCCGGTACACGGCCGGTGCGGGCGCGGCGATCGTGATCTCGTGCTCTACCTCACGGGTCGTCATGACGCTTTCTTCTCCATGGCTGGGTACGGGCTGCCGGCGGGGAGGCCGACGGGGGTGGGGTGTGACGCGGGTGTGCGTGACGCGGGCCGCTCAGAAGTTGCCGAGTCCGCCGCAGACGTTGATGGCCTGCGCGGTGACCGAGGCGGCCGTGTCGGAGGCGAGGTAGGCGACCATGCCGGCCACTTCCTCGGGGGTGGAGTAGCGGCCGAGCGGGATCTTGGCCTGGAACTTCTCGAGGATGGCGTCCTCGGAGGTGTCGTAGGCGGCGGCGTACCCGGCGCGCACGCGCTGGGCCATCGGCGTCTCGACGTAGCCGGGGCAGACCGCGTTCACGGTGATGCCCGTGGGGGCCAGTTCATTGCCGAGGGCCTTGGTGAAGCCGACCACGCCGTGCTTGGAGGCGGAGTAGGGGGCGCCCAGGACCACGCCCTGCTTGCCCGCCGTGGAGGCGATGTTGATGATCCGGCCACGGCTCCTGTGCCGCATGCCGCCCGTGTTGAGCACCTCCCGGGTCAGCCGGAAGACGCTGTTGAGGTTGGTGTCGATGACATCGGTCCACAGCTCGTCCTCGATGTCGGCCGTGACACCGCCGCCGGACCGGCCGGCGTTGTTGACCAGGACGTCGACGGTGCCGAAGCGGTCGACGGCGGCCTGTACGAAGGCGGCGGCCGAGGCCGGGTCGCGGACGTCGAGGACACTGCCGTCCGCCTCGACGCCCTCGTCCTGGAGCGTCTTGACCGTCGCCGCGACGTTGTCGGCGTTGCGCGCGCCGATGAACACCCGGTGGCCGGCGGCGGCCAGCGCACGGGCGGACGCGAGACCTATGCCGCTGGTGGCCCCCGTGATGAGAGCGACCCGCTTCTCCAGCGTTGACATGTGCTTCCTCTCCCTGTGGCGTGTGGTCTGCGGCGGGGCCGGGCCGGACGAGGCACCGCTCGGATGCGGCGAAAGGTTTCGCCCGGCCCGGGAATGCCGTCGGGGTCAGGCGGCGGCGGGCTCGTCGGCGCCGAACTGGTGATTCACGGCCTCGATGAGGGCGCGCGGGGTGTCGGCGTCGGTCAGCAGGTCCTCGTCGAGGACGATCCCGTACTCGCGCTCGATGCGGCTGCCGGTCTCCAGCAGGGCGAGCGACTCGTAGCCGAGGACTTCGAACGGCTCGTCGAGGATGTCGCCGTCGAGGTCGACGCCCTCGTCGACACCCGCGCCCTCCAGCAGGATGCGGCGCAGGTCGTCCAGGGTGAATTCCGAAGTGGACACGTGGGTTCCTTCCCAGGTCGAGATGGATCGGTCGGGCGATGGGCCGGTCCGGCGACGGATCGGCCGGGCGATGGATCTGGCGGGCGATTGGATCTGGCGGGGAACGGACCGGCCGGGCGACGGATCGGCCGGGCGTCGGGATGTCCGGTCAGTCGACGGCGCGGACGACGACGGCCGAGTTGAAGCCGCCGTAGCCACGGGCCACGACCAGCGCGGTACGCACCTGGGCGGGCCGCGACTGGGTGAGGACCAGGTCGAGCCCGTACTCCTCGTCCGGGTCGACGTGCACCGTCGGGGGGATCAGTCCCTCCTCCACGGCGAGCAGGGCGGTGGCGATGTCGAGCGGGGCCGCGCCGGAGTACAGCCGGCCCGTCATCGTCTTGGGCGCGGTGACCGGGACGCCCCGGACACCGAAGACCGCCGAGATCGCCTCGGCCTCGATCCGGTCCAGCTCCGGTACGCCGGCCGCGTCCGCGAAGACCACGTCGACATCCCCGGGTGCCGCGTCCGCGTCGGCGAGGGCGAGTTCGATCGCCTTGCGCAGACCGGGCTCGCGGCCGCTGCCCGGCCGTGGGTCGAACGTCGAGCCGTAGCCCGCGATCTCGCCGTAGATCCGGGCGCCGCGCGCGCACGCCGACTCGGCCGACTCCATGATCAGGATGGCGCCGCCCTCGCCCGGCACATGGCCGGACGCGTCGGCGTCGAAGGGCAGATAGGCGCGGGTCGGCTCGTCGCTGGTGCTCAGCCGGCCGCCGGCCATCTGCGCCACCCAGCCCCAGGGACAGAGCGACGCGTCGACCCCTCCGGAGACGATCATCGGGGTGCCCTTGCGGATGAGCCGCCGTCCGTGCGCCACCGCGTCGAGACCGCCGGCCTCGTCGCTGACGATGACGCCGCTGGGCCCCTTCAGCCCGTTGCGGATGGAGATCTGGCCGCTGTTGACGGCGTAGAACCAGGCGAAGGACTGGTAGGCGGAGACGTACTGGCTGCCCTGGCTCCACAGCTTCTCCAGCTCGCCCTGACCGAACTCGAAGCCGCCCGAGGAACTGGCCGTGACGACGCCCATGTCGTACTGCGGCAGCTCCTTCGGGTCGATCCCCGCGTCGGCGAGCGCCCAGTCGGCGGCGACCAGCGCCATCCGCGTCATGCGGTCGGTCTGCGGCAGCAGCCGGCTCGGCAGCACGTCCTCGGCGACAAAGCCCGGCACCTCGCCCGCCAGGGTCGACGGGTAGGACGACGGATCGAAGCGGGTGACCCGTCCGATGCCGTTCTTGCCGGTCCGGGTCGCGGCCCAGTAGTCCTGTGTGCCCAGTCCGTTGGGGGCGGCGATGCCCAGACCGGTCACTACCACCGTGGTGGTCATGCCACGCTCCTCTCGGGACGCGCCAGCACCATGGCGCTCTGGAATCCCCCGAAGCCGCTGCCGACCGTGAGCACCGCGTCGGTGAGCTGCTCCCGGGCGACCAGCGGCACGTAGTCGAGGTCGCACTTGGGGTCGGGAGTGGTCAGGTTGGCCGTGGGCGGCACGACGTGGTTCTCCATCGCCAGCGCGGACGCGGCTATCTCGATGGAACCGATCGCGCCCAGCGAGTGCCCGACCATCGACTTGATCGAACTGACCGGGGTCCGGTAGGCGTGGTCGCCCAGACTGCGCTTGAACGCCTCGGTCTCGTGGCGGTCGTTCTGCTTGGTGCCCGAGCCGTGCGCGTTGATGTAGTCGATCTCGGTCGGGTTCATCCTCGCCTCGCCCAGCGCGGTCGTGATGGCCTCGGCCATCTCCGCGCCGTCCGGCCGCAGACCCGTCATGTGGTACGCGTTCGAACGCGTCGCGTATCCGGCGATCTCGGCGTAGATGTGGGCGCCGCGCCTCCGGGCGCTCTCCAGCTCCTCCAGGACGAACACGGCGGCCCCCTCCCCGAGGACGAACCCGTTGCGGGTCCCGTCGAAGGGGCGCGAGGCCCGCTCGGGGTCGTCGTCCCTGGGTGTCGTCGCCTTGATCGCGTCGAAACACGCCATCGTGATCGGCGAGATCGGGGCGTCGGACGAACCCGTGATCATGACGTCGGCCGAGCCCTCGCGGAGCAGTTCGACGGCGTGGCCGACCGAGTCGATGCCGGACGTGCAGCCGGTGGAGACCACCGTGCTGGGGCCCTGCGCGCCCACCGCCCAGGCGACCTCGGCCGCGAAGGAGCTGGGAACCAGGTAGTTGTACAGGTGCGGGACGGTGTACGCGTGGTCCACCAGACGCAGCCGGCCGCCGTCGCTGACGACGTTGTACTCCTCGTCGAGGCCCATCGTGGCGCCCACCGCGCTGCCGATGGTGACGCCCACCCGGTACGGGTCGTGGGCGTCGAGGTCGATGCCGCTGTCGGCGACCGCGCCCCGGGCCGCGACCACCGCGAACTGCGCCGCGCGGTCCATCCGGCGGATCTCCTGCGGGCTCAGTCCGTGCTCCGCGGGGTCGAAGTCGATCTCCGCGGCGACCCGGGAGCGGAAGGGGCTGGGGTCGAAGAAGCTGATGCGGCGGGTGGCCGTACGGCCCTCGCTCAGCAGGTTCCAGAAGTTCTTCGCCCCGACACCGCCGGGGGCCAGCACCTCTATACCGGTGATGACGACTCGTCGGCCGGTCACGCGGACGCCTCCCAGTTGTAGAAGCGCGTGGCCATCGCGTCGGCCGGGGAGCGCCAGGTGGCCGGGTCGTACGCCTCGATGAACGGCTTCAGGTCCTCACTGATCTGTACGAAGCGCGCGTCGTGCCGGGCGTGCTGGATCAGCTCGCCGCCGTTGTCCGCGTCGAAGTCCTGGAGGTGGAAGTACAGGCCCCGGTACTGGAAGAGCTGGCGCCGGCGCGTTCCCATGCGGTGCGGCATTTCCGTGTCGTCGAAATCACCGAAAACCCTGGCCACGTCGACGCTCGACCCGGGTTCCATCCGAGCCACAATCAGCGTGCTGTACATACGTTTCCCTCTCCTCGAGGCCCACCACACGACAGGTGACGAAAGCTCTTATTCAGTATCTGGGGCGGTGAGAGCGGTTTCAATATTCCCTGTGTCAGGTAATTGTCAGACCGGGTCAGAATTACGCAGACAATGACGGAGGACCGCACGGTTCCATGGCGAATTCACCGAGAATCCGCTCATGAATCAGCCGGTGATGTCACACATGGCGGCACCGGAGGTGACGGAAGCGCCCACTTCGGCGGTGAGGCCCTTGACGGTGCCGGCGCGGTGGGCGTTGAGGGGCTGTTCCATCTTCATGGCCTCCAGGACCACGATGAGGTCGCCCTCCTGGACCTCCTG